>CAXBNB010000401.1:0-4799 GCA_963976505.1 uncultured Reichenbachiellaceae bacterium | reverse complement strand
ATAATCATTAAAAAGTGACTAACAAGACCTGTAAGGTTTCATTTCTAAAAGAGCTCAAAAACTATAGTCCACATCTGGATTCTCTGATATAAACCTTGCAGGTCTGTCCCACAGAAACTCACCTTATAAAATATTTATTTAAATTATTCTTGTTTGAAGAGGAAAACACCCTTTTTGTTGGCAATGACAATGTCCAACTTCCCATCTCCATTCATGTCTTGCACAACAGTATTGAGGCCAATGCCAGAGTTGTCGTCAATGAGGTGACGTGTCCATGTGGGTTTATTATTTTCATCTCTTTGTAGTTCGAACCAATAAAGCACTGCTGGTTCCGTGCCCCCCGGATCTTTGCCTTGGTGGGCATAGTAGCGCTTTCCTGTCACCAAATCTGGCAAGCCGTCCATGTTCATGTCTATGAGTACCAAAGCATGGGTTTGTGAAAAAGTACTGTCAATCAGGTGGTGAACAAACTTAGGCTCACCAGCTTCCCCTTCGACTTGCTCATGCCACCACATACCATAATTATGGGCTGCAGTAGAAATTACATCATTGTCTCCATCTTTATCAAAATCATAAGCATACATCTGTGAACACTGTTGTCCCAAGTCTGTTTCATGAAAGACCCATGGTTGTTCATCCTTGTTTTCAGGTGCTTCCCACCAGCCTTCTCTAATGATGACATCATTTCTACCATCTCCATTGATATCCCCTACACCCAAACCATGGGAATACTTCGGTGTTCCGGGTGAGTTGGGTTTGCTTATATCTCTGGACACCCAATTCACCACTCCATCATTTATGGTATGCTCAAACCATTTCATTATCCCAGTATTTTCGTTTCCAAAAACCAAATCCATGCGACCATTTCCATCAAGATCTCCAAAAAAAGGAGACTCGTTACAGGCATTGGAATCAATGACATGCTCTGTCCAATGCACATCCTTACCTTTGGGATTTTCATACCAACTGACGTTTTTACCTGGAAAACCATAAATAATATGATCCACCCAACCATCTTCATTTACATCAAGGGGATAGCTGAGAAATGCATCGCTATAGCCTTTTGTATAATCATAGGCTTTTGGTTGTTGGATTTCATGAGCTTGCCACTCGGGAGCTTCAAACCAATAGGCTCCAGCCAGAATATCGATTTCACCATCATTGTTGACATCACCTACGGTTACACCTTCAGAGATAAAAACATCCCATAAATGTGTTTTTTGAAATGTCAAAGATTCTTTCTCTTCTTGCACTTCAGAAGTCTTGTCTTTCTTTTGGGCAGTACAACCCATTTGGCATAGGAGGACTGCAATTATCAGGTAAGGTGATCGTAGCATATTACTTTTGGCTTAGCAAGTAATTTAACAATAAATAAAAGTCTTCCTCCTCTATTACCCGGCTAAAATGATCGGGCATTAAAGTAAACGGACTTGCTTTTTTCTCAGCAATTTTATCTTTAGCAATGGTAAATTCCTGCCCTCCGGCATTGGCAAAAACCAACAACTCACCTTCTTCCCTTCTAAACAATCCAGTTTGGTTTGTTCCGTCCTTCAATTTGATGTTGTAATTGATAAAAGCCTTAGAAATATTCCTATTCGGATCCAATATCTTTTCTGTCAATGCCCGTGCTCCCCAGTTGCCAATGCCATCCAGTTGAGGTCCGATTGATCCTCCATTGCCCTTGATCTGATGGCAAGGTGTACAGTGCAAAACAAATGCTTCACTTCCACCAGCTATGGCATTTGCTGACAACTGAAAATCATCCAACCGTTTATCAATAAGAATTTGAATTTCTTCATTAGGTTTTTTAATCCCATTTATCAGCCCTTCATACTTACTCAACTGTGCTTTGGAAGCAGTACCTAACAAATTTGCCGTTCGAGCAATACCCTTGGGACAACTTCCAATTGAGCCACCGCCTCCAACAGTTGATCTACACCTCTGCCAGACTGAGCCAGGACAGTCACTATTTCTTTCTGTACGGCATAAGGGCGGTTATCCAGTGCTTTCCTCAATACAGCAGGAACTTTCACACTATTCGATTTACTTATTGATTGCGCCAATGATTCCACCAAAAATGGTTGGGTATTTTCATCTGCTAACACCTTTTCTACTATGTATATATTATTTCCATCAATTGAAATTAAAGCCTCAGCAGCAGCAGCCTTTACATATAAATCTGAATACTGAGATAGAAACAATTCTTCCAATTCCTTGCTCCAATTCTTTAGCTTGTAATCCCGAGCTACATTTGCGGCAAATACATTTCGCTCAGCCAAGAGCTCTGGACTTTCGGCTGGAAAGTCTACCACAGATGGTGTCAATTGACCAATGCCGATGGTACGGTTTGTATAGGATGAACCATCAACAACAACCAAATACCCTTTTTTACCTTTATGTAAACTGTTGTCCCAGACTGCTTTTTCTCTCATGCCTGGCTTGTTGATAAAAGCCTCTTGAATCACTTCATCAGATCCGCTGAGCCTCAGCTGGACTACATTGGTATTTACTTTTGGATCATCGGAATCACTCTTATTTCCAAAAAGTTGAAATGAAAGCGTTTCAGGAATGATAAAATCTGGAGAGTAAAGTTTGCTCATTTGATGTTCATCTGCAAACGGGCCACTTGAAAGTACAATAGTCGCTTCCAGATCACCTTTGGCTTCAACTGCTATCAGTTGCCAGGTATTTTTCTCATAAATAGATTTTTCTATTGGCTCTATTCTCCAAGAAGGCGATTCCAAATCATTTTTATCCAAAAAAGTACTGGCAAGTTTGATGGCCCAATTTTTGGCACCTTTAGTTTCTTTAGCTCCTCTCCTATCAATCCCGCCTTTAATGGCTTTGTAACTGTTGTATTGCAAGTCAAGGTCATTTTCTGAAAGTGACTTAACTGCCACCACAAGATCATCTAAATCGGAAAGGGCAATAAACCTAGAAGCATGAACCGTTAGTTTATCTAATGCTTCAACATCCAATGCCTTTACAGATTTGAAATAAGTCAATATCAACTTGGCTGCAGACTCGGACTCCACTCCGACTATTACATCTATCAATGACAACATCTCCTTCTGACTCCATTTTTGAATGAGTACAGCGGCCATTACCTGATCATTCCTAAGGTGATCTCGCAGACATTGCCTTACCACATATTTTAGATGTGAGTCGTATTCCGGCAGTTTTTCCTGAATAGAAATTAGCAGTGGCAAGTATTCTGTTTTCGGATGCTTTGCCAACAACATAACAGAAGCCCTGACAATATCAGAATGAGATATTTTGAGATTGCCACTTGTAATTCGAAGCAGATCATCACTTACCTCGTCATACTCATACATGATCCTCAAAGCATGTACTCTTATTACATCAGCACTTTTCAAGACTGCAATCAACATTTGATCTGACAGAGCATCCATTCTGTAAAGCAACCATAAGACCTGTATTTGTTGCCCAGTATTGCTGCTCGCTGCATAGGCTTTGTTTATTGGCTCAATGGCCTTTTCGCCAAACCTGTCAATTATTTGATCTGAAATGATGGTACGCAGCGGCAAATTTTCTTGCCCCAGCCCTTCAATCAACTTGTTCAGACTGGCGGTGCTCCAATCAAAATCAGCAGTTTCAGCATGTGCTTTATCTCCAGTATAAACAATACGCCAGATACGTCCTCGTTCCCGATCTCTCCCTGGATGATCCAATGGCACTTCATAATGACCAATAATTCTATTGTAAAAATCTGCAATATAAAGTGCCCCATCGGGTCCCATTTTCACATCCACAGGTCGAAACCATGGGTCTTCTGTTGAAATAAAGTCTTCCTCTTGTGTGATATAAGCGGTAGTGCCTTTTTTCTCCATTGTACTGCGATAAACTCTACTCGTTACCACATCTCCATAATAAAAGCTATTTTGATATTCCGTTGGAAACTGAGAGGCTATGTAATATTCCAAACCTGCCAACGCTGTAGCTCCATGTTGATTTTCGATTTCGGTATATGGGCCAAAACCAATGCCGGTAGGTTTCTTGCCAAAATGAGGGTAGTCAGCTCCTCTGATCATTTGATAGATAGGACTCGTATGGCAATCTACTGCATACAAATAACCAAGTGTATCATAGGCATATCCGAAAGGATTGACCCTGCCAGTAGTAGTAAACTCTAGATTGCTTCCATCTTCTTTAAACCGAAAGGTATTCCCTGACTCCATGACAATCGTTTTACCATTTCTATCGGTAACACTTGATTTATTAGCATAACCATGTGACCCATGAATCCAACCATCTAATCCACGGAAAAAATTATTGATCATACCATGAGTGTCTTTGTATTCAAATCCACTCAACACCACTTTTCTTTCATCCACTTTATCGTCACCGTCATTGTCTTTCAAATAATAGACATTGGGAATGCTATAGGCTATTGCTCCTCCTTTTACTGGAATTATACCAATTGGAATGTTTAAAGAATCAGCGAAATCTGTAATCAAATCGGCACGTCCATCGCCATTCGTATCTTCCAAAATAGATATTTTATCTTTCCCTACACCTGTTGTATCGGCAAATGGATACTCATAGGATTGTGTGACCCACATCCTGCCTTTTGCATCAAAAGACATATTTAGTGGTTTTCCTATTTGTGGTTCAGAGGCAAATAATTGGATTTCAAAACCTGGCGGTAAAGTAAATGACGCTCGCTCTTCTTCGGGACTCAAAGCCTCAGTTTCACGAATGTTTTTAGTAAAAGCATCTTCGTCAGTGCTAGTCGTTTCTTTTTTTTCAGACTCACATGAAAACATCATAAACATGAG
>CAXBNB010000400.1:0-4805 GCA_963976505.1 uncultured Reichenbachiellaceae bacterium | reverse complement strand
GAAAGTTTACTTCAGTATGTAGAGACAGAGAACTTGCCTCCAGCGAATAAGGCATTGATTTATGTAAGTTTAGAAAACGAAGTTGCTAAGCAAAAATTAGAGAATCCAAGTGAGGCTGCTAAGATAGAAAAAATGCAAGACTTGGTAAGAGCAAAGTCGCAGGCTTTCTTAAGAAGCAATTCCCTAGCAATAAACATGGGTAGACTAAGAAAGTTTGCAGAAGTAGGATATGATGTAAATAAACTTACTGATAGATTCTTTTCTTCAAGACAATTAGAAGACAAAGGTAAAATAGAAGCAGCACTACAAGCTACATCAGAAGATATAAACAAAGAAGCTGAAAGAATAATAACAGAAGAGGAAAATACAAAAGCAAAAGTAGACGAAGGGGTTAAGGAAGAGATTCAAAAAATATATGCGGCAGTTGAAAACAACACTCCTATAGAATGGGTGAGAATTCACAACTTGCCAGATTTGGCATATTTCAATCACTCCCAGCATGTCGAGGTTGGTGAAATCGATTGTCAGACCTGTCATGGTCCAATTGAAGAGATGGATGTGGTGTATCAGTACTCACCACTTACCATGGGATGGTGTATCAATTGCCACAGAGAGACAGATGTGAATACTAAAGGAAATGAATACTACGATAAATTAGTGAAGCTACATGGCGAAACAAGCAAAGATCCTATGAAAGTAGAAGATATAGGTGGTTTGGAGTGCTCTAAGTGTCATTACTAATTTTATAAAAAATACTTGTACCATTTACGAGATATGAAAAACAACAAAAAGCAATATTGGAAGGGGTTGGAGGAATTGACCAAAAATCCTGAGTTCGAAAAATATGCTGATAAAGAATTTGCTGAACACCTTCCAATAAATGATGAGAAGGAAGGTGACGGTACAAATCGAAGGGATTTCCTTAAAATGATGGGCTTTGGTATAGCTGCCGCTTCTTTGGCTGCTTGTGAAGCTCCTATTAGGAAAGCCATTCCTTATTTGAACAAACCAATTGATGTTGATCCTGGTGTTCCCAACTACTATGCTTCCACTTATCTCAATGGAAGTGACTATTGTAGTATAGTGGTTAAAACCAGAGAAGGCAGGCCTATTAAAATTGAAGGCAACAAACTTTCTTCTTTGAATGGAGGAGGAACTTCTGCGCAGGTACAAGCTTCTGTATTGTCATTGTACGATAAAGAAAGATTGGAAGGACCACAGCTAGATGGGAAATCTGTATCATGGGATGAGCTGGATAAGCATGTAGCTTCTCAACTAATTGGATTAAGTGGTAAAGTTGCTTTGGTTACTAATTCTGTATTTAGTCCATCTACAATAGCAGCCATCAATTTATTGAAGGCTAAGTATTCTAATATAGAAGAAGTCGCTTACGATCAAGTGTCTTTTAGCGGAATCTTAAACGCTAATGAGAAAACCTTTGGCCAAAGAGTGATTCCAAGTTATGACTTCAGTAAGGCTAAAACAATAGTTTCATTTGGAGCTGACTTTTTAGGCGAGTGGTTGAATAGTCCTCTATTCAATAAGCAGTTTGCTCAAACGAGAAAATTGGGGCCTAATAAAAAAGAAATGTCAAGACTTTATGCATTTGAATCAAACTTGTCATTGACAGGTTCGAATGCTGATTATAGAACAGCTATTAAGGCTTCTCTACAAGGAGCCTACATTGCAAACTTATACAATGCGATAGCGAAGAAAGCAGGTGCTGTTACAGTGAATGCTGGAAAAATTGAAGATTCAGCTACTTTGACTAAAGCGGCAAACGATCTTTGGTCTAGCAAAGGAAAAGCATTGGTCGTATCTTCATCAAACGATGCAGATGTGCAAGTTCTGGTAAATGCTATCAATAATTTGTTAGGAAATTACGGAACAACACTAGATTTGACTTCTCCTGATTTAACTAGAAAAGGAGACGACAGTAAAATGGTGAACTTTGTAAAAGACCTTAATGCGGGTAATGTTGCCGGTGTTATCTTTTTCAACTGTAATCCTGTTTATGATTCTGGTCAAGGAAAAGCGATTGCCGAAGGATTGAAAAAGGCGAAATTCTCACTTTCTACCTCAGATAGAAAAGACGAAACGGCTTCTTTGGTAAATGCGCTTGCGCCTGACAATCATTTCCTTGAGTCTTGGAATGATGCTGAGCCGGTTAAAGGAAAATTTACTTTGACTCAGCCTACTATCTCAAACTTATTTAATACAAGACAGGCACCTCAATCATTTTTGACTTGGGCTGGAAGTGATGCTACATACTTTGATTTCATCAAAGAAAATTGGAAAAACACCAACTTCACAACACAATCTAAAGAAAGCAATTTTGAAACTTTCTGGGACAAATGCTTATACGATGGAGTGTTTGAAGTAGCTAATACAAGCGCACCTGTAACAGCACCAAGTAAAATTGCTGTTGAGTACAGTGGCAAGGCTTCAGGTTCTGGTATTGAATTGGTTATTTACCAAAACAATGCTATTGGAAATGGATCTCAGGCTAACAACCCTTGGTTACAAGAAATGCCAGATCCAATTACCAAAGCAGTTTGGGACAACTACTTAACCATTTCTAGAAAAATGGCTGAGGAGATTGGATTAACACCCGGAGACATGACCACTAAGTTGGTGAAATTGACTGCAAATGGTCAATCAATCTCTATTCCTGCTGTGATTCAGCCTGGGCAAGCTACTGGAACAGTAGGTTTAGCCATGGGTTACGGAAGAACAAGTGGTGGAAAGGTTGCCAATGCAGTTGGACAAAATGCATATCCATTTATTTCTTACAAAAATGGATTTCAGGAACTCGCTATTACAACGGGAGTTAATGTAGAACTAACAGAAGAAACATATAGAGTTGCTCAAACTCAAACACACGAGACTTACATGGATAGAAGTAACGTCGTGCAAGAGGCTACTCTATCAGAATATCAGAAGGATGCTTCAGCAGGAAGAGCATTTCCAATGATCTCTACTTATCATGGCAAAGAAAAGCCAGGTAATGTGTCGTTGTGGGAAGGACATAAATATCCTAATCACCATTGGGGAATGATAGTCGATATGAATTCATGTACTGGTTGCGGTGCATGTACAGTGTCATGTCAGGCAGAAAATAACGTTCCTGTAGTAGGGAAAGCTGAAGTCCTCAATAGAAGAGAGATGGCTTGGTTGAGAATAGACAGGTACTATAGTAGTGATGCACCAGAAGGTGATTTGAATGCGATGGAGATTGCCGCTGACCAACCAGAAGTTACATTTCAGCCTATGATGTGTCAACAGTGTAACAATGCTCCTTGTGAGACTGTTTGCCCTGTTGCTGCTACTACCCATAGCACCGAAGGTCTTAATCAAATGGCATACAACAGATGTATAGGTACTAGGTACTGTGCCAACAACTGTCCTTATAAAGTAAGAAGATTCAACTGGTTTAAATACCATGATAACGAACAGTTCCCTGAAAATACTTCAATGAACAACGATTTGGGTAAAATGGTATTGAACCCAGACGTTACAGTAAGAGCAAGAGGGGTAATGGAGAAATGTTCTTTCTGTGTACAAAGGGTTCAGTATGGTAAACTTGAAGCTAAGAAAGAAGGAAGAAGACCTGTTGATGGAGAAATTACTTCTGCATGTGCTTCTGCTTGTCCTGCTGAAGCGCTCGTATTTGGAGACATGAAAGATCCTAAAAGTAGAATCTCAAAAATGTTGAAACTTAAAGATGGAGAAAACGGTCTTGAAGTGAACGAAGAAAGAGCATATAATATGCTTGAGGAGATAAATGTGAAGCCAAATGTTTGGTACCTCACTAAGATTAGAAATAAAGAAGAATCAAACGCTTAAATAATACAAATTATGCACGCAGAATCAGTAGTTCGCCAGCCTCTTGTAACAGGTGGTAAAACTGTTCACGACATAACAAATGACATTTGTAGTAGAGTAGAAGAGAAGCCAAGTAAGTCTTGGTTATTGGCTATTACTCTTTCTCTCAGTGTGCTCGTAATAGCAAGCTATTACGTGTACAGATTGTTGTGGCATGGTATAGGTGAATGGGGTTTGAATAAAACAGTAGGTTGGGCATGGGATATTACCAACTTCGTTTGGTGGGTAGGTATCGGTCACGCCGGAACCTTGATTTCAGCAATTCTTCTTTTGTTTAGACAAAGATGGAGAATGGCGATCAACCGTGCTGCTGAAGCAATGACCATTTTTGCTGTAATTTGTGCAGCAATGTTTCCAGTACTTCACATGGGAAGACCATGGTTAGGAGCTTACTGGGCACTTCCATTGCCAAATACATTCGGATCACTTTGGGTAAACTTTAACTCCCCTCTACTTTGGGATGTGTTTGCCATCAGTACTTATTTCTCTGTATCCCTTGTTTTCTGGTATATAGGTTTGATTCCTGATTTTGCAACTATCAGAGACAGGGCAACTACTAAAATCAGAAAAGCAGTATACGGGGCTTTGAGTTTTGGTTGGGATGGAGCATCTAAAACATGGTCTAGATATGAGACGGTATCTCTTGTATTGGCTGGTTTGGCTACACCACTTGTACTTTCAGTACACACTATCGTATCAATGGACTTTGCTACCTCGGTAATACCAGGATGGCATACAACAATATTTCCACCATACTTTGTTGCAGGAGCTATCTTCTCTGGATTTGCAATGGTGTTGACACTGTTGTTGGTGACAAGGAAAGTTTATAAACTAGAAGATTACATTACGATTCAACACATAGAATTGATGAAACTTTGAACGAAATAGATACGAACAAAAACATTGTAACGGATGCGCCA
>CAXBNB010000399.1:0-4822 GCA_963976505.1 uncultured Reichenbachiellaceae bacterium | reverse complement strand
TCAACTACTATTAGCTTGATGCTGTCTGCAGGAAGAGAAGCCAGCTGTCTCTCTAGGGAGTTCATGTCATTGTGCTTGAACTTAATCACTTTTGAGAAAGACAATCTACTGCCATCAATGATGGAAGCATGATCTAATTCATCAATAAGAATATAGTCATTTCTACCTGAAAGACAAGAGATTACACCTAGATTGGCTTGAAATCCTGTACTGAAAACCAGTGCTGCTTCTTTCCCAAAATATGCTGCAAGGTTTTCTTCCAACTGCACATGAATATCAAGGGTTCCGTTTAGAAATCTGGATCCCGCACACCCTGTCCCATATTTGTCAACGGCTATTTTTGCCGCTTCTTTTACTTTGGGATGATTGGTAAGGCCGAGGTAGCTGTTTGAACCAAACATTAATATTTTTCTGCCATCAATGTCAACCTCTGTGTCCTGATTTGATCCAATTTCTCTGAAATATGGATAAAGTCCACTGGCCTTAATTTCTTCTGCTAGGGTAAATTTTGAAATTCGCTCTTTTAAAACATTCATTAAGGATTCGTTTTTTTTCTAAAAGAAGGCCTAATTATCTGTGAAAATAGGCATTTATATCCTACAATTTATTAAAATGAAGCAAATTTAATGCTTTATTCCAAATTATTCACAATAAAAAACCTCCGTCTTTTTAATTACAATGACTGTTTTATCTTTTTAGTTAAACAGTTTTTTTATATAGTCTGTGCTTCTTATAAACTTTTCCATTAATGTTTATAAGTGCTTTATTCATAGCCGGGTTACTCTCCAAAATCCATGAAGCCTCACCAAATTCCATTTTTTTATTTTTTGCTTCTTCAAAAGCTTTCACATAGAAATAGGCATCAATACCTAGTCTTCTGTATTCTTCCAAAACTCCTAAAGTAACAATTCTAACTCTATCAATTTTATTTTTATAATACAGAAATTTGAAAATGCCTAGAGGAAACAACCTTCCTTTTTTCAATTTCTTTAAGGGAATGTTCATGTCAGGAACAGTTAGGGAAAAGCCAACCAACTTTCCGTTTTTTTCTGCCACAAGTAAAAAATCCGGATCTACTATGGATTTCATGTCTTTAGCGGCATGTCTGAACTCTTCAAGAGTCATTGGAACAAAGCCCCAATTTTTTTCCCATGCAGCATTATAAACTTCAAAAATATTGTCAATCTCTTGTTTGAAATTTTTGAGATTCACTTTTCTAATACTGATGCCCTTTGAATTCAACCTCTCAAGAACTTTGCCAGACAACCTCATGAGTTTTTCTGGAACATCCACTGTGTTGATTTTGTATGAAAGCAAATCCATTTCAGATTTAAACCCATATTTTTCTATAAAATCCACATAATATGGCTTATTATAGGTCATCATTACTGTGGGGGGAGTCTCAAATCCTTCTACCAATACTCCGCAGGTTTCATTTGTGGAATAGTTAGTAGGCCCCATGATGGACTGCATGTCATTACTTTTCATCCAATCTACAGCAGTTTCAAATAACTTTTCAGCGATACTGTAGTCTTCAACCACATCGAAGAAGCCAAAATTTCCAGTTTTATCGCCGGTGTAACTGATGTAATTATTGTTTTTTATGGCTGCAATCCTCCCAACAATATGCTCATCTTTATAAGCAAGAAAAAAGTCTGCTGTAGAATGGTCAAAAAATGGATGTTTGTCTTTGTTTAATAAATCTTTTTGAGCCAAGTAGAGTTCAGGTACATAGTTGTCATCGTTTGAATACAAACGGTGAGGAAAATCAATGAAGTCCTTCAATTCCTTTTTACTCCCTACCTTTCTGACCTCTACCATGAAGCAATGTACTGGTTTGAATTAAATTTTAACTGCAAAGTTTGCAAAGATATATTTTACTCAACTTTATTCATATTTTATTGAATTTAATTCTGCAAAATCCCTTCAATAATGTTGGAATAAATACTGTCATTCCGTCGTGTTTTATAGCTTTGCAAGCTTGAATTGAAAGTATGGGAAAAGGACTAAATAATACAGACTTCTATAAGTTTGACTTGGGTGTTGTCATATGGGCAACAATATTGTCGGCTATCTATCTGCTAGTAGAAGTGTTTTTGACAGGATTGAGACCAGATCATCTGGGTTTTTTAGTTTTTTATCTTGTGGGATTTTTTGCTCACCCGGCTTCTCGTAAGTTTATGTTGGGGTTTTCTTTTTTCTTTGTCTATGGAATCATTTTCGATTCTATGAAAGGATATCCGAATTATTTATTTTCAGATGTGAGTATAGAAGGCCCTTACATGCTTGAAAAATTTTTGTTTGGGATTGACACTGCGCTTGGCAGAGTTACACCAAATGAATACTTCTTGGCCCATAGTTCTACGTTTTTGGATGTGATGAGTGGGTCTTTTTATATCAATTGGATGCCAATTCCACTAGGGTTTGGGGTTTACTTATGGTTTACAGACAAACGCATATTCATACATTTTTCAGTGGCATTTTTTACAGTAAATGTATTGGGATGGATAATATATTACACATACCCAGCTGCCCCACCCTGGTATGTACAGATGTATGGTTTTGAAGAACACTTTGATATTCCCGGAGGCGTTGCTGGTTTGGTTAAGTTTGATGAATTTTTTGAAATTACAGTTTTTCAGGATTTGTATTCCAAAGGATCAAATGTATTTGCAGCCATGCCATCTTTACACAGTGCGTACCCTGTAATTGTCTTTTTCTATGGAATTAAAAAACGAGTACATTGGTTGGTTTCTCTATTCTTTGGAATCTTTGTTTTGGGTATTTGGTTTGCTGCAGTTTACACTTCACACCACTATATACTAGATGTAATTGCAGGCGCCTCTTGTTCTATTGCCGGGATTTTTATTTTCGAAAAGTTTTTGACAAAGGGAAAGCCAGGTCAGGTATTAGAGAGATTGGTGAGCAAAGTTTGATTGACTTCAAAGTCAATAAACGATCTTTGGATTTTACCAAAAGGAGAAATGTTCCTGATTACAAAAATGCAGGAAAGGGTTTGCTAATAGGGCTTGATGAATTCAAAGCCTAATAAAACAATTCATTAGTTTTTTGCTTTATGGTATTTGGGTCTAGTTTAATCACATGGCTTTCTTTAAAATGATTACGGTATATTTGAATGTACTAAAAATTTAAACTAAACCATTATGGTAAAATTAATTGTATTGTATGGCCATCCAGAAGACGTTGCTGCTTTTGAGACGTACTATTCAGAAAAACACCTTCCTATTGCCTCTAAAATTCAGGGAGTAAGCCGAGTTGAACTCACAAAATTCATTGGAACACCAGATGGAGGGAAACCCTCACAGTATAGAATGGCTGAATTGTATTTCGATTCAATTGAGGAATTGCAAAAGCAAATGGGTTCTCCAGAAGGACAAGCCGCAGTAAATGACATTCCCAACTTCGCAACCGGTGGTGTTGACGTAATGATTGGAGATGTTCAAGGTTAATCTAATTGAAAAATCCTCAAACTAGATTTCAAGTTTTTTTAGAATGAAGAGGAAAGTTGTATCCTAGCTCCAATAGATTTTTGTTGCCTCTGTTGGAGTAAATGCATACCCTAACTAGAATAAAGGATTAATCTCTGGATGGTTCTTTTGCCTTTTTCTTGTCTTCATATCCAGATCTTAAAATGATATCCCATAGTGGAGTACTTACTCCAAAACCATTTTCGGGATCTACATAATGGTGCTTCATGTGGTGGTCTTTTATTGCTCCCCAAAATTTTCCTTTCAATTTGAAATGGTGCATGGCATAATGCCCCATGTCATAAAACAAATAGCCTAAAAGAAAGGAAGCAAATACGGGCGGAAAAAATATTTCTCCAGCTACATTTTTAAAAATAAAATAAAACATAGTGGCCAAAGGGAGACTAATAGCTGGAGGTAGAACCAATCTTTTCGCATCATTAGGATAGTCATGGTGTACGCCATGTATTATAAAGAAAAATCGTTTTCCAAATTTTGACTTTGGATGGTAATGGAATAGAAAACGGTGTAGCAGGTATTCAGCAACGGTCCATATTAGAATGCCCACCAAAGTCAACCCTAAAAACTGCCCTATAGAATAAGATCTTTCTGATATCGTCACGTAATAGAGGTATCCTATATAAGGAAGAAAAAAGTATAATGGAGTGGTGAAATGTACTTTGGAGAAAAATTCCAGAAAGTCGCTCTTGAACATTCTGGCGGATTCATTTTTATTAGATACAAATAACTTTTCCATAAACTGGTTTTTCAGCAAAATTAATAAACTATGTGGATGGATGAAGTCTGAAACATGAGATTCCTCACCTTTTAAACTGATTATTCGGGAATGATCTTTTCATATACCTCCTGACCAGTCTCCAAATCTTCTCCAAAGACTTCAACAAAGGATATTTCAGGGATAAAAAAGTTTTTAGCTATTTCAACATATACATTTCTAAATCGAGCCATTTTGCCATTGATGACCATATTGGCTTGCATTTCTCCCTTTTCGTTTTTAAAAACGTGAATTTTTTTCTTTTTATATGATACCAAAGAGATGTCATACTCGTCTTTTTTTTGAGAAGAAGAGACATGCACTCCATAAGCCAATTTTTTCTGAATATAGTTGAGTTCATTTCTTGTACTGTCCTCACTATAACTCAACCAATACACATGAACAGGATTGTTCGGATTAAGTTTCCCTTGATTGTCCCTTTCCCCATCATAAACAATTGCACTTGCATTGTTTGACCTCTGTATATAGAATAAAGAATTGTTTGTATGAGGTGGGGTAGGATAAGTATGTCTTTTGTGGATCACACTATTACCGTCAT
>CAXBNB010000398.1:0-4828 GCA_963976505.1 uncultured Reichenbachiellaceae bacterium | reverse complement strand
GCCTTCTCTGCTTCTGCCTTGGCTTTTTCTTCAGCTTCTTTCTTTCTCTTTTCCAATTCAGCTTTTGCCTTTGCCTCAGCTTCCGCTTTTTTCTTATCCAATTCGGCTTGAGCTTTCGCTTTTTGCTCATCTATAGCCGCTTTAGCAGCAGCCTTGGCAGTACTACCAGCTCCTCCTTCCCCTGATTCAGTTCCCAATAGACCTACTTTCGGGTCGTCATAGGTTCCTTGAAGTCCAAGGTTCAATTTGATGTTTTCACCAACGATGGATTTGCCTCCTGTGAAAGAAGACAGTGCACTGTTCAATGCCGCACCTGCAGCGCCAGGTGGTACATCCATTTTCAATTTATAGTCTAAATCGCCTAATATGCCATTTGATCCGGAAACTGTGGTTTTGTATCCACCAATGTTTACATCAAAGGGCTTTACATGTAACCTTCCGTCTTTGATCTCTGCATCCATGATTACGTCTTTCAACTTCACGCCTTCTGTGGAGCCGCTACTTCCTTTCAATTTTGTAACGGTGGTAATTGCTGATGTTATTTTTGAACCTGACAGTGCTGCATCGGCTATCTGGATTAACCCAGAGCCAAAAAGCTTGTCATAGATGGGCATCATGTCTGGACCTAGTACTCCACCAATTTTAAAGTCAGTAGAGAAATTTCCATTTACATTTTTAGCAACTGGAGCCAGTCGCTGCACGGTATTGAATGCTTCGAATGAGGCTGGAATTGAAAGTCCTTTGATTCCAAACATAAAATCAAACTCAGGGTTTTCTACATTGGCTGTAACATAAGATCCACTCATTGTGAATTTACCTCTTAACATATCGAAATCTACTCCCTGCATTCTGGCTGCTCCATCTTTTATCAGGATATTCCCTTTCAGGTTTTCAATATTGAGGTTGTCGTAAATGATTTTCTTCATCGAAGCATTCATTACAAAATCGATATTTACCGGAATTCTTACAACCTCCAATGCCAAGCTGTCTTCACCTGATTCTGTTTCGACGGTTTCTTCTTCCACCATCCATTCATTGAGGTCAAATGAGTTAGAAGAGAAATTTAATTGACCAGTCAGTACTTCTAAAGAGTCCAGCGCGAAACCTATGTAGTTTTGGAGGTTTCCATCCAAATGGATATCACTTTTACCTATAGTGCCATCAAAATTAGTGAGCTTGATGCTTTTTGGATCAAATGACATTTTAGATGAAGTGATACCAAAACCCTGTGGAAGGTCCGGGCTTGAAAAGTAGAATCCATCAATTGACATGTTTCCGCTTGTTGGCAGTTGATCATACTTTTCAGCATCTACCAGCGCCATGTTTCCTGATGTTTTGAAATCGGCCTTGATCTTGCCTTTGAGCTGTGTACCTTCTATTGGAACTATTTTCAAAATTTTCTCTAAATCAAGATTTCCTAAAAGTGAAAATGCCCAAGTATAGTTCTCCAGATTTTTAAAAGACATGGTAGCACTTACTTCTTCTCCATCTACCAGCATGTGAAATTTCGGCATGTCAAATGACATGGCATTCATATTTTCTCCAGGTACATTCAATACAGTAGCTACATTGATTTTTTCCATTGGAATAGGGTAATCGGCATACCGGATGCTGCCATTTTTTATTCCTAGTCTGGTATTGACTGTCGGTAGCAAGGTTTCGTTGTATTTGCCCCGAACAAAACCGTCAAAATTAACTTCTCCACCGGCGGTCACTCCATCCAGGTAACTTTGATAATCCCCAGGTATGAGCGACAAAATACTTTTCATAGAAATTTCTTTCCCAGCGTAAGTGATGTCCATATCTATGTCTTCACCTGGCATAGAAACGTAACCATCAAACCCAAACCCAAAATCATTTAACTTAACAATGTTCTCCTTAAAGGTGTATTTGGCATTTGCCAGATCCATACTCATGATCATATCTATATCCAGTGTTTTACGAGACATGTATTCTACACCTTCGTAACTGAGGGCAAAATCATCAACGGTAGTTTTGGTGATCATATCGAAGACATCCAAGGCAAAATCTCCTGAGCCAGTATGGTTTAGTCCCCTAAGAGAAGTTGTAAATGCCATGGATTCATCAATATAATCAAGACTTCCATTCAATATTTCCCATTTATTGATGCCTATACTAAAAGCTGATGCTTCGGCGTTTTCAGGAGTTTCTTCTACGGCGGTATCTTCGGAAGCCTTGGCTATATCATAGTTTGCACTGCCGTCCTTCAATACTTTTACGAGTATCTTTGGTTCGTCCAGCGTGACTGAACTGATGGTGATTTTGTCACCGGATATTACCGACATCACATCAATTACCACTTGAAAAGAGCCAACGGATACCAATGTGTCGCCTTTAAACTTATCGATACCAGAAATTCCGAAATCGTCCATTCCGAAAGTGAAATCAGGAAAATTACTGAAAAGAGTAAGATTGATGCCATCTGGGTCATAGAAAACATTGGCATTTAGGTTGTCGGCCATAGCATCATCTACCGCTTTTTTTATATCGTCTTTGAAAATGATTGGAATCAGGATCATAGTTAGGATTAACAGACCTATAAGACTTCCAATGATGACAAGAAATTTTTTCATGAGTTTGAAAATTTAATTATTGAGTTTGAGTTTTTGATTTCTTACAATAAACCTCATAAAGATATAAAAGGTAATTGAGGATTATTATGAATTAAAGTAAAATTACTAGTATCAGCCAGATGGAGACTATTGTGAATGATCACTCTTGGTTTGAAAGTAATATGGCAGAAAAGAGAATTGGTGGTATAAATGAATTACAGCTTATTCAAATTTAAGAATATGTCATCCATGAGCTGGAGTTTCATTGTTTCTGCTGATAAGTTCAAAACAGAATAGGTCATGCCGTGCATATCATTTTCGTTGACCAGTTGTAAGGTGTCATTTTTCAATTTCCAATTTAGAGAATGCACCAAGGTGTCGCTGCTAAATATACAGCCCTTGTAACCATAAGCTGAGATGGTAACCTTTCCTTTAGAATCAAACTCAAACTTGCCATCCATGGTGAAGTTAACAGAAGGATCGACATCAGGATAAGATGATGGGTCTGTGACCCATTGGGCTTGCCAGTTGCCTATTACATCGGCTGCCTGAGTGGTTGCAGCGCCTTCTTTTTGAGACTTTCTATTGGTACAACTTGAAACAACCACAGTAATAGTTGCCAGTACTATTAAGGCTTTTCTTTGGAGCATATAAATTTCATATAAATATATCTCAAATCTACGTGGAATGGCCGAATCAAAAAAGAATAATAAACCAAAATCAAATTATTATACGATTTATAAAAATTTGTCAAGGGAATACCTTTTAATCTAATCGTTTCTATTCTAAATTTGCGCCAATTTGCACCAACCCCCAGAGCACTACTATGCCTAGAGACAATAGCATCAAGTCAGTTTTGATTATCGGTAGCGGGCCAATCGTCATTGGTCAGGCATGTGAATTTGATTATGCAGGTTCCCAAGCGTCCCGTTCACTAAGAGAGGAAGGTATTGAGGTCACGCTGATTAATTCCAACCCGGCTACTATCATGACTGATAGCGTAACAGCGGATAACATTTACTTGAAACCACTGACAAAACAATCTATCAGGGAGATTTTAGAAAAGCATGATATCGATGCAGTATTGCCTACCATGGGTGGTCAAACTGCCCTGAATCTTGCTATTGATTGTAATGCTGCCGGTATTTGGGAAAAATACGGAGTAAAAATGATCGGTGTTGATATCGGTGCAATTGAGACTACTGAAGATCGTGAGAAATTCAGGTTGAAAATGAAGGAAATCGGCGTGAATGTCTGTAAAGGCGAAACGGCAACTTCTTTTTTAACGGGAAAAGAAATTGCTCAGGAAATTGGGTTTCCATTGGTTATTCGCCCTTCCTATACCCTTGGAGGATATGGTGGAGGTTTTGTAAACACACCTGAAGAATTTGATCATGCCTTGAACGCAGGGTTACAGGCATCACCCATCCATGAGGTATTGGTGGAGCAAAGTATTTTGGGTTGGAAAGAATACGAGCTGGAACTGCTGAGAGACAATAAAGGAAATATCATAATCATTTGTTCGATTGAGAACTTTGACCCAATGGGTATTCATACAGGAGATTCAATCACTGTAGCTCCAGCGATGACATTGCCAGATACCGTGTATCAAAACATGCGAAATCTGGCTAAAAAAATGATGAATGCCATTGGCCAGTTTGCCGGAGGTTGTAATGTGCAGTTTTCAGTTCACCCAGAAACTGACGAGATTGTCGGTATTGAGATCAACCCAAGGGTGTCTCGGTCTTCGGCATTGGCATCTAAAGCCACAGGGTATCCGATTGCTAAAGTAGCTGCAAAATTGGCTATTGGTTACAATCTAGATGAATTAAAAAACCAAATCACTCAAACCACTTCGGCATTTTTCGAGCCAGCACTGGATTATGTGATTGTAAAAATACCAAGGTGGAACTTTGATAAATTTCCGGGTTCTGATCGTAAGCTTGGTCTTCAGATGAAATCAGTAGGAGAGGCCATGGGTATTGGAAGGAACTTCCAAGAAGCCCTACAAAAAGCCTGTCAGTCCCTTGAGATCAAAAGAAATGGACTTGGAGCAGACGGTAGAGAACTTCACGACCAACAAGAAATACTTTATAGCCTAGAAAACCCAAGTTGGAACAGGTTGTTTCATATATATGATGCGTTTAAAATGGGCATTCCATTTAAAACCATTAAGAAATTAACCAAAATTGATAATTGGTTTCTACATCAGATCGAAGAGTTGCTCGTTTTGGAAAATGAAATTGAAAATTATT
>CAXBNB010000397.1:0-4832 GCA_963976505.1 uncultured Reichenbachiellaceae bacterium | reverse complement strand
CTCCCCCTCATTGGTTAATCAGATCGGGCATTACCCTGTTCTTTATTTTTCTGCTTGTTTTGTTTTGGATTTCATCGGTGATCAAGTATCCCGAGATTGTTAAAGTAGAGGTTACATTGATATCCGAAAACCATGAAGTCTTTGGGTATTCATATATTTCCATACTAGAAGTCAATAAAATAGAAGAAGGACAGGATGTAAATATCAAATTAGATACTCATCCATTCAGCGAATACGGCATACTAAAAGGGACAGTGAGGTCTATTTCCAATACATCCAAGGCACAATATATTGTAAAATATGATTTACCAGATGGCTTAAAAACATCATACGGAGAAGAGATAAATTATCTACCCAAAATGAAAGGTCAGGCACAGGTTTTTACGGGAGAAGTACCAATTTTTGATCGAATTTTTAAGAATAGCTTTAAAAAGATACGGTAAACGGAATAAGTATAGATAGCTGGTATGTTTAAAAAGAAATTCCCATTTGCTCGTCAGTTAGAGTCAAAGGATTGTGGAGCGGCATGCATGAAGATGATAATTGCTCACTACGAAAAGAAGATTTCTATTCAGTCTATTCGTGAGCAATTGTATGTGGGTAATCAGGGTGTATCTATGCTGGGTATCAGTGAATATGCCGAAAGAATAGGTATGAGGTCTCTTTCTGCACAGGTAAGCTACGAGATGTTGGAAAAAGAAGCATCCTTGCCTTGCATTGTTCATTGGAATCAAAATCACTTTGTAGTAGTTTATAGAATAAAAAAAAACAAGGTATATATAGCTGATCCTGCCTTGGGCTTGTTGGAATATTCAAAAAATGAATTTTGCAAATTCTGGTTGGGTTCATCTGAAAATTCAAAAGAGGAAGGAATTTTGTTGTTGCTAGAGCCCTCACCAGATTTTTATAAAGATAATCTTAGTGAAAAAGCAGACAAGACAAATTTTCTGTTTTTGATTAAATACTTGATTCCGCATAAAAACCTGCTTTTCCAGTTAGCTTTAGGACTTTTGGCTGGAAGCTTACTTTCCCTGTTCGTTCCTTTTCTCACTCAATCGTTGATTGATGTAGGAGTCAATAATCAGGATATTGGATTTGTCTATATTATACTCATTGCGCAGGTGATGTTTTTTCTTGGAAGAACCTATGTAAATGTGATAAGAAGTTGGATAATGCTGCATATGTCAACACGTATCAGTATTTCGATTATATCAGATTTTCTAACGAAGTTGATGAAACTGCCAATCTCCTTTTTTGATGCAAGAAACCTTGGGGATATTATGCAGCGCATCCGAGATCATGATCGTATCAAACAATTTATAACTTCCACGTCATTAGAAACAGTTTTCTCTGTATTTAATTTGATTGTGTTGAGTGTTGTACTCCTACACTACAATACAGAGATTTATTTGATATTCCTTGCAGGAAGCATTTTATATGTTTTATGGATTACTATTTTTTTAGCCAGAAGGAAAAAGATAGACTACAAACGTTTTCATCAATCAGCTGCAACACAAAGCAATGAAGTACATATCATTCAGGGAATGCAGGAAATAAAGCTCAACAATAGTGAAAAGCTGAAACGTTGGGAATGGGAGAATATTCAAATAAAACTTTTCAAAATCAGTATGGGCAGTTTGAGTCTGGATCAGGTACAAAATACTGGTGGTGCATTTATTGACGAGCTTAAAAATATACTGATCACATTTTGGGCGGCAACAGAGGTCATAGATGGGAATATGACCCTCGGGATGATGATGGCCTCCCAACAGATATTGGGTCAGCTCAACAGCCCAATCAGGCAGCTTGCCGGATTTATCCAAAATGCACAAGATGCTAAAATTAGCCTGGAGCGACTGGGGGAAATTCACAATCAAGATGATGAAGATCAGAATATTTCAGCCACAAAAAATATATTAGAGGGCAATGACATTGTTGTCAAAAATTTAAGCTTTCGATACGGATCTGCAGGCTCTGAATTGGTATTGGACAACATAAGTCTGACTATTCCGCAAGGAAAAACCACGGCCATTGTGGGTGCAAGTGGAGGGGGAAAAACCACCTTGTTGAAATTACTTCTTAAGTTTTATGAAAACATTGATACCAATAAACTAGCTCATGCTACAGATGTTGCAAATATTGGTGATTACATAAATGCACTTCCACAGCAATACGATACAAAAATTGGTGGAGATGGTTTGGGATTGAGTCAGGGACAAAAACAAAGAATACTCATAGCAAGGGCAGTATACAAAAATCCAGAGTATTTATTTTTTGACGAGGCTACAAGCTCTCTGGATGCAAAAAATGAAAAGGAAATTACTGAAAAGTTAATAAAATTCAGCAGAGGAAAAACACTTATTGTAATAGCACACCGTCTAAGTACAGTAAAAAATGCGGATCAAATATTATTCATTGATGATGGTAAAATTAAAGAAACAGGTAATCATCATGATCTAACAGCTAAAAAGGGGTTGTATTTTCAGCTAGTTAAAAATCAATTGGAACTAGGAAACTAGAATGAGAGTCTTTTAAACACGATAAGAAATGAAAAAGCAAACATGGGTAAAGCAAAAAAATGAAGATGAGAATATTGTAGCAGTAACCAAAAACCTGTTGAAATACCTTAAAGTTCAAGCAACAGATAGCTATATATCTCGAACGCTACAAGAGCATCCAGACAAAAGAAGTCTTGCCAGTATAGGAGATACCCTTAGTAGTTTAAGAGTAAAGAATATGGCGGTGCAAATAACGCCTGAAGATTTAACAGAAATGCAATATCCCGCTGTTGCTCACATGTCGAAAAAGGGAGGAAGCTATTTTGTAATGCTACATGAAATTAGTGACAACAGGATAAAATATATAGACACTGCCAAGGGCTGGATAAATGAATCGATTGATGAATTTGTGAAAAAATGGACTGGTATACTCCTTATGTCAGAAGCCAATGAGCGGTCAGGGGAAAAAAGCTATGCGCATAATCGACAGAATGAAAAACTGGCAAAGTTAAGGCTTCCTTTCCTGGTCAGCCTGTCAATGGTTTTATTGGTATTGTCTGTTGCTGTTGGTGTTAATAGTCATTTGGTTGCCATAGCCCAATGGTTTCCTTTGTTTTTTATTAAGTTCGCTGGCTTAGTTCTGAGTGTTTTTTTATTGATTCAAACCATTGATAGTCAAAATCCTCTGGTCAATAAAATATGCAATTGGGGTACGAAGAATAAAAAAATAAACTGCCTTAGTGTGATTGAATCCCCCGCTTCTAAGCTATTTAGTTGGTTGAGTTGGGCTGAGATAGGTGCATTCTATTTTATGGGTGGTTTTTTTACCCTTCTTTTTTCTTTATTCAACAATTCATTGGAAGGAGTATTGTGGTTTTGTACTACAATAAACCTGCTGGCATTACCCTATACTTTTTATTCGATTTATTATCAGGCCAAAGTAGTTGGGCGATGGTGTGCATTGTGCTTGTTGGTTCAGCTGCTCCTTTGGTTGGAGTTTGTTGTACTGTACAACAAGGAGTTTTTTCTTGTACCTCAATTTAGCATGATAGATATAAACATAATTGTGCTGGGTTTTATATTGCCTGTTATTTTTTGGATCGCAATCAAACCAGGATATGTTTTATCACAAAAGGTAAAGCCAATTCAATACAGGTTAAACAGGTTCGAAAAGAATTCGGAACTAATGAGATCCATCCTCAGCAACAGTAAGGCAATTGAGAAAAAAAATGTACCTCAAGAACTAATATTAGGTAATCCTCAGGCCTCCAATTCTATTACATTGGTTCTTAGCTTGTTTTGTGCACCGTGTGGAAGGGCACTTGGTGATATAAGGAAGCTATTGAAAATATATCAGGATGATTTAAAAGTGATCATTGTTTTTTCAGTAAGGACAGATGACGATACAGCATGTAAAGTAGCTGCCAATATTTTGAGTATGGCTATGGGAGGTGGAAATGAACGAGTCATAAATACAATGAGCTCTTGGTATGAAAACGGTAAAGAGGATGTTGAAAAATGGATGAAGAATAATCGTCAGGAAGTTCCGGTTGAGAAGAAAACAAGTGTCAAGCTTTTGAATAGTCATATGGAATGGTGTAAAGATATAGTGATTACAAAAACGCCAACAGTATTTGTCAATGATTACGAACTGCCGGATGGATTTCATCTGGGGGATATTGAACTATTTCTGGATACAGAATGAACAATGCAGAATTGATTTTTTTAAACTTATTTATCAAATGAAATGTAATCTGTCCATAGTTATATTTTTATTATTGACTGCTTCCTGCATCGATCCTCTTGATTTTAGGCTAGACAATGATTCTGGCAATCTGGTAGTAGATGGATTGATCACCGACGAACCTGGTCCATACATTGTGCGTCTTTCAAAAACTACTGCATTTCATCTTTTGGGTTCTGCGACTGAATTTGTTGAAGGTGCTGTTGTAAGAATATCTGATGATGCTGACAACTCGGAACTGCTTACCGAAACCTTCAAAGGGGTTTATGAAACAACCTTTGATGGTATCCGGGGAACTTCTGGTAGGTATTACACATTGGAGATTGAAACCGCTGATGGGCGACACTATGTGTCCAGACCAGAATTATTACACGCTGTTTCTGAGATTGATTCTGTTTATTACGAAAAAGGACAGCAGGAGAAGTTGACAGATAATAACAGGGTGGAGATATTTGAGGGTTTTCAGGTATATATGGATACCAGTGATCCTGAGAATACTAAAAACTATTACCGGGTGAGTTGGACAGGTACCCACGAAATTCACACACAACCTTGGGATCGTTCTAAAGATTGTTGCGAAACGTGCTGGG
>CAXBNB010000396.1:0-4835 GCA_963976505.1 uncultured Reichenbachiellaceae bacterium | reverse complement strand
TATGCCACACATTGATTCAATGTACAATTTTGCTTTTCGACTTACCCATGATGAAGATGATGCCAAAGACCT
The DNA here is from genome assembly GCA_963976505.1 of uncultured Reichenbachiellaceae bacterium. GTDB lineage: Bacteria > Bacteroidota > Bacteroidia > Cytophagales > Cyclobacteriaceae > CAXBNB01. The sequence goes on along the minus strand of CAXBNB010000396.1, from coordinate 4,763 downwards.
TGTACAAGATACTTTCTTAAAATCTTATAGATTCATAAATTCATTTCAGGAAGGAACTAATGCCAAGGCATGGTTGTTCAGAATCCTAAAGAATAGCTTTATCAACGATTTTCGTAAAAAAAGCAAGGAACCGACAAAAGTTGATTACCAGGAAGTAGAAGGATACTATAACTCTGAAAAAGCGAACAGTACCATTACGACCGACCTGAGAATCGACACCATCAAAGATATGATGGGTGATGAGATCTCAAATGCGTTGAATTCTCTAGCTGTTGATTTTCGGACAGTAATCATTCTTTGTGATGTAGAAGGCTTTACTTATGAAGAAATGGCCAAGATATTGGACATTCCAATTGGTACAGTAAGGTCCCGCTTGCATAGAGCGAGGAATTTGTTGAAAGAAAAGCTTCATTCCTATGCCCAAAGCATGGGTTATTAAATATTATTCACTAATTATGCATCATTGTTTTGGGCTTAAATAAAATAATACATAACGTAAGAATGAGTGCCGGGATGGCAGACTGTTCCGCTTACAAAGAGCTAATTCAGCTGGTGTTAGATAACGAATCTTCAACCAAAGAAGAAGCTTACCTCAGAATGCACTTAAAAATGTGTTTGAAATGTCTAAGTCAGTATGAAATAGACAAGGAATTGAAAGAAGTCTTAAAACTGAAGCTTGAGAAAAAACAAGTACCAGTTGGTTTGTCCGAAACAATAAGAAGCAAACTCATACAGTGAATCTATCAAAATAAATGCATCAGGGAAAAGCCATTATATTTTCTGCTCCATCCGGCTCAGGAAAAACTACCATAGTAAAACACTTATTATCTGTAATTGACAACTTGCAGTTTTCAATTTCGGCTTCCACACGTGACAAAAGAGGCAGAAACGAACAAAATGGTAAGGATTATTATTTTTTGTCTCCGGAAGAGTTTAAAGACAAAATAGACAAAAGAGAATTTATAGAGTGGGAAGAAGTTTATGAAGGCAATTTTTACGGGACGCTCAAATCAGAAATAGAAAGAATTTGGAGTGAAGGCAACCATGTAATATTTGATGTGGATGTAAAGGGCGGCATAAGCTTAAAAAAATATTTTGGGGACGATGCACTCAGCATTTTTGTAAAAGTGCCTGATATGGAAACTTTGAAATCCAGATTAACAGATCGGAATTCCGAAAGTGAACAAAGCTTATCTAGAAGATTGTATAAAGCTCAATTCGAAATGTCGTTTGAAAATCAATTTGACACTACCCTCTTAAACAATGAGCTCAATGAATCGCTCAAACAGGCCGAAGATCTGGTCAAAACTTTTTTGAAAAGCTAAATCATTGTCTGAAGACATCAATCATGACAGAAGTTGGTCTATTTTTCGGTTCTTTTAACCCTATACATACTGGCCATATGATTATTGCTCAAACTATGTTTGAGTATTCAAACATTAAAGAATTATGGTTTGTTGTTTCCCCACAAAACCCCTTCAAAAAAACAAAGTCCTTGCTTCATGAATTTGACAGGTATGACATGGTAGAGGTCGCCATTAGGGAAAACTTAAAATTCAAGGTATCGGACATAGAATTCAATATGCCAAAGCCCAGCTATACAATAGATACGCTTACGCTATTGAGTGAAAAGCATAAAGACAAAAAGTTTCGTCTAATTATTGGAGGAGACAACATGAAGAATTTTCACAAGTGGAAAAATTCTGAAATGATTTTAAAAAATTATGGATTGTTGGTTTACCCACGCCCAAATCAAGACAATGATTCTCAAATAGAACACAGTAACATAGAATATATTGAATCTCCTATGTTGGACATTTCGGCTACCTTTATCAGAAATGCCATAAAAAAAGGGCACTCAATTAAATATTTAGTGCCCGAAAGTGTTGAATCTTATATCGACGAAAAAGGATTATACCGATAATTAGATTGTCATTATATCTTCTTCTTTTACTGTGATCAGCTTGTCAATGCTTACGCTGTGGTTGTCAGTGAGCTTTTGCACTTCAGCTTCTGCGTCCTTAACCAAATCTTCAGATACTCCTTCTTTAACTAATTTCCTTAAAGAATCATTTGTATCTTTTCTGATATTCCTAATACTGATCTTACCTTTTTCTGCCTCTGCCTTCACTTGTTTTACAAGTCCAACCCTTCTTTCCTCTGTCAATGGAGGTATGCCAATCCGAATAGTTTCCCCATCATTTTGAGGATTTAAGCCCAAGTCACTATTGATAATAGCCCTTTCGATATCGTTAAGTGTAGATTTTTCCCATGGTTTTATGAGCAACGACCTTGCATCAGGAGTATTAATAGAAGCTACCTGATTCAATGGAGTCTTATTTCCATAATATTCTACAAATATGCCATCTAGCATAGTTGGCATTGCCTTTCCTGCACGGATTTTGGAGAGTTCATGATTCACATGCTCTATGGCCTTATCCATTAGTTGTTTTGCTTCATCTAGGAATAGTTCTATTTCTTCCATTTCGAGTAAATTATAGCTAAAAAATTAATATATCAAAGTCCCGACTTCTTCATTCCCCTTCACAATTTCATTCAAATTACCAGGTTTATTCATATCAAAAACAATGATAGGTAAGTTGTTTTCATGGCATAAAGTAAAAGCGGTCATGTCCATTACTTTCAATCCCTTTTTATAAACTTCCTGAAAAGTGATTTTATTGAACTTCTGTGCTTCAGGGTTTTTTTCAGGATCTTCTGTGTAAACCCCATCAACCCTTGTTCCTTTAAGTACAACATCAGCTCCAACCTCTATTGCCCTCAAACTGGCAGTAGAGTCAGTGGTAAAATAAGGGTTTCCTATACCAGCCCCAAAAATCACAATTCGACCCTTTTCTAAATGACGAACTGCTCGTCTTTTGATAAAAGGCTCACATACTTCTTCGATTTTTATACCAGACATCAAGCGAGTAAACAACCCACTTTTCTCCAAAGCAGACTGAAGTGCCATGGCATTGATCACTGTAGCAAGCATTCCCATATAATCTCCCTGAACCCTGTCGATACCAGCACTTTCGCCTTCAACACCTCTAAAAATATTTCCTCCTCCTATGACAATGGCTATTTCTAACCCTTCTTCTTTTACGTTTTTAATTTCATTTACATATTGCTCTAAGCGAACAGGGTCTATGCCATACTGCTTATTTCCCATTAGTGCCTCACCGCTCAGCTTCAAGAGTATTCTTTTATACTTCATTCTGTTCTATTTCCTGTATGTATGTAAATGATTCAAATTTTGCAGCGACAAATATAATCGTATATCAAGGATGTAAAAAAATTAGAAGACCATGATCGTATTATTTTTTTCCACACTGTCTCCAACAGAAGTTGATATCGTAGAGATTGTACCGTCCTGCGGGCTTTTTATTACATTCTCCATTTTCATTGCCTCTAGCACAAAAAGTTTATCTCCTTTTTTAACTTCGTCTCCTTCTTGAACTAAAATCTCAAGAATAAGTCCTGGCATTGGTGCCTTAATTTCTTTATTGGAATGTTCTTGATTGTTTTCAAGACCCATTTTTTGAAGCAATATATCCATACGGTCCTTCAGCACCACATCGTAAATATGATTGTTCAATTTGATGGAAACCTTCTTATTCTCCTTATCCACCTCTACAAGTGTGATGTTGTAAGAATGACCATCTTTGAGTACATGAAAAGAATTTTTATCAATCCTTTCAAGATCCAAAATAAGTTCCTGGTCATCAACAATGAAGGATGATCCCTTTTGTAAAATTTTGAAATGTCGATTGTTAATGGAAGCTTCGTACATAAAACCTACTAACTGCTAAACGTCTAACTGAATGTGACGATTAAGGCTTTCTTCCAAAGAAATGAATGTTTCTGTCCTTTCGATTCCTTCTACTTTCTGGATTTTGTCATGCAACACATCTTTAAGGTGCTTGGTGTCACGACAATGAATTTTAATAAATATATTGTAATTACCAGTGGTGTAGTGAATTTTCACCACTTCTGGAATCTTTTTCAATTTTTCAACTACTGCCTCATAAAGAGAGCTCTTCAATAAAAAAATACCTAAAAAACAAGTAACGTCATAGCCAAGTTTAGAGTAGTCCATACTCAATGTAGTGCCAGTCACAACACCCATTTCTTCGAGTTTTTTCATTCTCACATGGACAGTACCACCAGAGACATAAACCTTCTTTGCGATCTCTGTATAAGGCACTTTGGCATCTTTCATCAACTCTGTTAAAATCTTGAGATCAACATTGTCAATTTCGTAATTTTTCGCCATAGGTATAGATTATTTTTGGTTATTTTTTAATGATGGCAATATTTTATTGCACAATATGTATTTTTTAGCTAATTTATATAAAATATTTTTAATGCATCGCAAGTTATACTAATTTTGAGCTCCGAAACAAAAAGAAGCTTGGCTTTACAACTTCATTTTACATTCGTGTAGGTGGTGAACAGACAGACTCTTGATACTATCAGAGTTTAGATTACAGGAATTACTCTAAAACGTTAGGGTATCTGATTCATGAAGGTTCGAATCCTTCTCCTATAGCTATCATTTTTGGGTTAATGTTGTTTAGAAAAAGTCTGGTTTACCAGGCTTTTTCGCTTTTCAGCCCAATTGGTTTCAAATTGACAGCATCCTCCATTTTTTTATTTGATCATCATTAGTGATATTTAGGGTTAGTATTAACTATATACAAACCATCTTATTACCTAACTATCAAATGAAAAATCACTCTTGGTACAAACAATATCCTGAA
>CAXBNB010000395.1:0-4835 GCA_963976505.1 uncultured Reichenbachiellaceae bacterium | reverse complement strand
GCAGATGACTATGAAGGTGGACCTCCGGCTCCAAGAGCTCAAGTTGCTGCAGCTAGCAGTGGACCAGGTGTTTCTCAAAAGCTTGATAAAATGATGGCTGATGCAAAGATTGGACCAGAATTGATCGAAAGCTTAGGTAAAGGGCTAAAAAGCATGGCTTCTTCAGCTGGCAATATGGCCAATTTGAGCGATGCGGCGGTTGCTACAAACGACTATGCTAAAAACGTAAAGACGGCTTCTAGTTCTTTATTGGAAATGAATAAATCTTATGCATCTACTGTGACTGCTATGGCTGATATGGCCAATGCTTCTAAAGATGCTAAAGAATACCATACTCAAGTACAAGGAGTTACAAAAAACCTAGGTGCTTTGAACGCAGTATATGAGATGGAATTACAAGATGCCAACAACCATGTAAAAGCGATGAATAAATTTTATTCAAACGTGACTGCAGCTATGGAGAGTATGGCAAAAGCCGGTGAAGACACTAAGAAATTTAGTGATGAAATGGGACAACTTAACAACAATATTACTTCTCTTAACAGAGTTTATGGTAATATGTTAGCAGCCATGAGAGGTGGAGGAAATGCTGCGTCAGCTCCATCAAAATAATATCTAAAATTTTTTTAAACCTAAAAAGCGTAAGATATGGCTGGAGGTAAACAATCCCCAAGAGATAAGATGATAGGCATGATGTACTTAGTACTGACTGCTCTATTGGCTCTCCAAGTGAGTAATAGTGTACTTGAGAAATTCCTGTTTATTAATCAGGCATTTGAGGAAACGAATAAAGAAAATCAAGCTGAGAATATCAATAAAGTAGAAAGCATCCAGAAGGCTGTCACTGATGCCGGAGGGAGAGATAAGGATGTTGCTGTTTTAGATAAGGCCAAGCTGGTTAGAGAACAAACATCAAAAATGCTAGGAGAAGTGGAAGACTATAAAAAGCTTCTTATTGAAGCTTCTGGTGGATATGATGAAAATAACAAGTTGATAGGTCAGAAAGACATTGATACTGCACCGAGAATATTCTACAAAGAGAAAAAAGGAGATGAGCTAAAAACAAAATTGAATGGCTACTCTGATTTTCTTCGTGAAACCACTGGTGATGAATCAATTAAGGACATTGCCAAGGATGCGAAGGATATCAGTGTTTTTGCTGATGATCCCAATCAAAACCAAAAAGGCTTTGCTGAATTGAATTTTGGTCACAACACTCCGATGCTCGGAGCATTGGCTTCTTTGAGCCAAATGCAGAATGATGTGATTACTTTAGAAACCAAAGCGCTTGAAGCTTTGGCAGCTGAAGTTGGAGCTGAAGATTTGAAATTTGATCAAATTGTGCCAATGGTTAAGCCGATTTCTAATATTGTAGCTGCAGGTACTAAGTACGAAGCAGAGTTGTTTATAGCAGCCTCTTCATCAGCAGTAACTCCTACAATGACCTACAATGGTGAAGAGATCGAAGTACTAGGAGGAAAAGGAAAAGTTTCTTTTACTGCTACTCCTGGAGCTTACGACAAAGAAGGAATTGCACAAAAGAGCTATATAGCAGCAATTAAAGTACCGCTTCCAGGTGGAAGAGATACGGTATTTGTTGATACCATTAAGTACTATGTGTCTAAGCCAGTTATGGAAATCCAGTCTGCTTCGATATCTAAACTGTATCTTAATTGTGGAAATGAATTGAATGTTCAGGTGCCTGCATTGGGTACTTCTTACAATCCAGTTTTCACAACTAAAGGTGGTAGCAGTATCAAAGGTGCTGAAAGAGGTTTTGTGACTATTGTTCCTCAATCTGCTAAGGTTACTATGACTGTTTCAAGTAATGGAAATGTAATAGGAAGCCGTGAATTTGGTGTGAATAGAATTCCTGCTCCTGAAGTTCAGGCATTTAACGGGAACAGACCTGTAAGTGTAAAAACAGGAGTTTCAGTGAGAGAACTTAGAGGATTGAAATTGAAAGCTATTCCTGATGAAAGTTTCCAACAATCTCTACCAAATGATGCAAGATTTAGGGTCGCTCAGTCTGAGGTTACCTTGGTAAGGTCAGGTAGAGCAGTTCAGTCTGCTAAGGTAAATGGAGAAAATTTGAACATTTCGACTTTGGCAGCTCAAGCCAGGCCGGGTGACAATTTGGTAATAGAAACGAAAAAAGTTCAACGACAGAATTTCAAAAAGAGCGTTGAAGATTTCGCTAACTATAGTGGTAAATTCATCACTATTCCGATAAAATAAAATTCAGGTGTTATGAAAAAGTTTTGTTATGTAATTTGTTTAAGCGCATTCATGTTGATAGCTTCTTTAGGTGTAAGCTATTCACAAGAAGTTGACCCTGGATATAACCCTCATTCGGTTTATCCTATACATGAATCTTACATGATGTTTAAGAAGACATTATGGAGGAGAATGGATTTGAAAGAGAAGCAAAACAGACCTTTCTATTCAAGAAATGGAGAGCTTTCTACAGTGATTATTAAAGCTGTGAAGGCGGGATTGCTTTTTCCTTATAGTAATGATTCTGTGACTACTAGAATGTCAAAAGAGACATTTTTGGAAAACTTGAAATACCCTCAGGAAGAAACTGGTTTGACTGAAGAGGAAATTGCTATGGGTTTTGGTCAGGAAGAAGACAGTGGCTTTGGTTCATTCGGAGATGAAGAGGAAGAAGTAGTGGAAGATGCAAATGATGAATTTGCTACTGCTGATTTTTCTATCGTTGAAATCAAAGAAGACATGTTCTTTGACAGAAACAGGTCTAGAATGTATTATGACATTCAGGCAATTACGCTATTGCTACCTGCTGATAAAAACCCGGCTATGTTTGAAAAGCCTTTGGCTTCATTCAGATACAAAGATTTGGTAGAGGTTTTTAGAAGCATGCCTAGAGAAGCGATATGGTACAATGTACAAAACGCGTCTGAGCATAGAAATTTTGCTGAAGCATTCGACTTACGTTTATTTAGCTCTAACCTTATCAAGTTTGCAAATCCTAAGGACAATAGAATTGTTGATATTTACAACAAGTCGCGTAGAGATGGGATTTTGGCATCACAAAAAATCGAGCATGAGATGCTTGAGTTTGAAAATGAATTATGGGAATTTTAATGTCCTAGCTTATATTAAAGATTTGAAGAGTCCTGAGCAATCGGGACTTTTTTTATGCCTTCTAATAGAGATTTGGTTTTGCTCTTTCCTATTAGGCTTTCCAATTCTTCGGTCTTGGCCTCTTTGATCTTGTTGAGGGTTCTGTATTTTGTGAGTAGTTTTTGCTTGGTTTTTGGGCCAAGGCCAGAGATTTGATCAAGAACAGATTGATGTGCATTTTTCGACCTCAAATCTCTGTGAAAGGTGATGGCAAAACGATGGGCTTCATCGCGCAGTTGCTGAATAAGCTTGAGTGACTCAGATTTTTTACTTAGATGTAAAGGAATGGTATCCTCAGGGTAATATATCTCTTCCAACCTTTTTGCAATACCAATTATGGGAACTTCTGTATAAATATTGAGTTCCTTGAGGGCTTCCACAGCCGCGCTGAGCTGACCCTTACCCCCATCTACTATGATGAGATTCGGTAGAGGTATCTTTTCGTTTAACAGGCGGCTATAGCGTCTGTTGACTATTTCTTTCATTGAGCCAAAATCATCTGGTCCGATTACGGTTTTGATTTTGAAATGCCTATAGTCTTTTTTAGATGGCTTTGCATTTTTAAAGCACACCATAGAAGCAACCGGGTTGGTGCCTTGAATGTTTGAGTTGTCAAAACATTCAATATGTGCAGGCAGGGTTTTTAATTTAAGGTCTTGCTGCAGCTGTTTCAATATTCTTTGCCAACCTGGCTCTTTTTCACTCTTTTGCCTTAGCAGTTCTTTTTTGAAAACAAGTACATTTTTAACCGACAAATCGAGTAACGTCTTTTTGTCACCTCTGATTGGGTTAATTATTCTGACATCTTCATCCCAATTGTCAAGTTGCTTGTTGCAAATAATGAGCTTGTTTTTGCTTTTGTATTTTTGTTGCGTGTTGACAATAATGAGAGGAAGGATTTCCTCGTCACTCTCTTCTAGCTTTTTATTGATAGCAAACGTATCTGAAATATTGATGTACCCATTATCAATACGCATGTAGTTGACGATGGCTTTGTTGTTTTCCGAGAGGATGGAAAAAATATCCGTATTTTTTAGTTTCTTGTTTACAATAACTGATTTGGACTGAAATTTCTCTAGTAAATCGAGTTTTAACTTGTAGGCATTGGCAGTTTCAAAGTTTAAGAGCGCTGCGGCCTCTTTCATTTTATTCTTGAAATAGGACAGAACAATGGATATATTTCCTTTGAGAATATGCCTACACTGTTCTATTTCTTCAAGGTAAGATTGTTCGCTTTGTAAATCTTCACAAGGACCCAGGCAGTTCCCTATATGGAATTCTAGACAGATTTTAAATTTTTTGTTCTCAATGTTGGATGACGTGAGGGAAAGACTACATGTCCTGATCTTGTATAGTTTTCTTATCAGATCCAGCACATTGTTCATGGCTTTCACATTCGTATAAGGCCCGAAGAATTCACCCTTTTTAATGTTGTATCTCCTAGTGGAGAAGACTTTGGGAAACCGTTCGTTGGAGATACAGATGAACGGAAAGCTCTTATCGTCTTTGAGTAAAATATTGTACTTGGGTTGATTCTCTTTTATAAGGTTGTTCTCTAACAAAAGGGCATCAAACTCTGAATCAACAATAGAGCACTTGATGTTGGCTATTTCTTTTACTAGGGTTTTGGTTTTTCTACTGCTGGTTTTGGATAGAGAAAAGTAACTTAAAATTCTTTTTCTGAGGTT
>CAXBNB010000394.1:0-4850 GCA_963976505.1 uncultured Reichenbachiellaceae bacterium | reverse complement strand
GGTTTTTTGCTTTCCCGACATAAATCAGCAGGGAGTCTTTGTTGTAAAATTTATAAACTCCTGGATCGGTTGGTATAGATTTGAAATTGTGCTCTTGGATGTCTTTGAGCTCCATAAATGCTACTTAAAATACGCCACTTCCAATATCGTCCAATTCAATATTCAACGAATCGGCTTCTTGATTTAAATGCTTGTTGCAGTCCAATTCTACGCCCAATTCAAAAGTTGGTTCAGGGAACGGGCCTTTTTCGATTCCCAGACTTGGATCATTGTAAACATCAAGCATAAAATTTTGCCAAATCGGCATAGCAGTTCGTGCGCCCTGCCCCAGAGCCCAATATTTGAAATGGATACTTCTGTCGTCACCACCTACCCATGCGCCAGCTACTAAATCCTTTGTAACGCCCATAAACCATCCGTCAGAAGCGCGTTGGGTGGTGCCAGTCTTGGCTCCTATTTCATTTTCATTCAATAGATCCCAACCTAATCCTCTTGCGGTACCATGTTCTTCTTCTGTCGCCCCTTTGAGCATGTGCAACATAAGGTAGGCCGTTTTTTCACTGAGTGCTTCTTTCCTTTCGGGATAAAAATCTTTAAGTACTACTCCGTTTTGATCCTCTATTCGGGTTATGAATTGAGGCTTTGTATAAATACCTTTATTCACGAAAGTAGAGTATGCCCCTACCATTTCATATACGGAGACTTCTCCACCAGCACCAAGACATAATGTCGGAACGGCCTGAAGTGGGCTTTCTATACCCAATCTTTTCGCAGTTTCTACCACTTTGGTAGGTGTTACTTTTTGCATGATATACGCAGTGATCGAATTGATGGATCGGGCCATTGCTTGTCGAATCGTCATTTGTTCACCACTGAATTTGCCATTATCGTTGTTTTGAGGTGTCCAAGTAGGTGGATCTTGGCCTGCCATTGCCCATGTTACAGGTAAATCAGCTACTGGAAAACAAGGAGAATACCCTGCTTCTATGGCAGTGGCATATACAAATGGTTTGAAGGTTGATCCTGGTTGTCTATGACCTTGTTTCACATGATCATATTTGAAATGTTCTTGATTGATACCGCCTACCCATGCTTTGATATGTCCTGTTTTAGGATCCATGGCCATAAAGCCCGTTTGTAAAAAATGCTTGTAGTATTTTAAAGAATCAATCATGCTCATGGTGGTATCTATTTCTCCATTCCATGAAAACACAGTCATTTTTTTAGGTTGGTTGAGGTAGTAGTCTATTGAATCGGACTCTTTAGAATATTTTTCTTCTAGTGATTTGTAATAGGATGTACCTTGGATGGCATCTTCTACAAAGTCTATCATTTCATTGCCATCGTGATCTATCCATGGAGCATCACCTTTTAGGTGGTCAATAAATAGTTCATGTAAGGCTTTCATTTGTATTTTCACAGCATTTTCTGCGTATTGCTGCATTCTACTGTCTATTGTAGTATATATTTTAAGTCCATCAGCATATAAGTCATATCCGTTTTCTCGGCCCCAGTACCTTAGGTAATTGCCAATAACCGATCGGAAATATTGAGCAGGGCCAGTGTTGTGGTCTGATACTTTGAATTCTAGCCCAAGGTCTGATACTTTCAATGTATCGAATTCTACTTTAGAGATCTTGTCATATTTGTAGAGGTTGTATAGTATTTCAGTTCTTTTGGCAGTTGCTATTTCAGGGTTTCTTACAGGGTTATACCTCGTTGGCGCATTGATGAGTGCCACCAGTATGGCAGATTCCTTATAGTTTAATTCTGATGGAAGTTTATTGAAATACGTATCCGCTGCTACATGTATTCCATAGGAATTGTTGCCATATTCAATGGTATTGAGATACATCGCCAAAATTTCTTCTTTGGTGTACGACTTTTCTAATTGAACAGAGATGATGTATTCTTTGATTTTTGTTATGACTTGACCTATTATTCTAACTCTGTATAAACTTCCTGTGTTTTCAGTAATGGTTTTATAAAGATTTTCTGCCAACTGCATGGTGAGTGTACTACCACCTCCTTTGAATTGAAAAGTGAAAATACCTGATAAAGCTCTTGCCAAACCTTTGAGGTCTATTCCTGAGTGCTGAGTGAATCTGAGGTCCTCTGTGACCATTAATGTTTGTATCAGTGCTGGCGATAGCTCGTGGTAAGAAACTGGAGTACGGTTGCTTCTGTAGTATTTGCCTAAAAGTTCACCGTCAGCGGAGATTAACTCAGAAGACAAGTCTGGGTCGGGACGTTCTAGGCTTTTTAAACTCGGTAATCCACCAAACAGTCCGAAGGCATCAATACTGACTGAGTAGAATGTGCCGAAGGATATGATGAGACCAAGAATGAGTGTTGTCCATAAAACTATGATAAAACGACGTGAGAATTTAGCCATTGATTTAGTAGTTTTTTCTATAAAATGTCAAATATGAATCCAACTCTTTGGTATTGTACAAGATGTCAAAATTGTCCTTGGTAATAATAAAATCATAAAATATTCCTGATTTTTTGATTTGATCTTCGGGGTTTTCTTTTTTCACCAATTCATCAAATACTTTAGCAGCTTCTTTGTCCTTAAATTCCTGGATTAGAATCATTGAATTTTTGCCATCTAGTATCAAGCTTTGCACACTTAAGTTTAATTCATTCTCCGCAATGAGTTTTCCGAAGATCTGGAGCAGCTGCTCATAAGTCTCCGTATCCTTATTATAAGTATAGACAAAATAATGAGCTTTGTTCAGATTGGTTATAAACTTTGCTCTGGTGCTGTTGATCAATTCAATTTGAAAATTCTCGGATGCTTTGACCAATGAATCGGCATAAGGAAGCAACTCACTCTCTGAATACGTTCTTATAAAGTTGTTCAACTCATATTGATACGTGTAAAAATTCTCCATTTTACCTATCAGCAATATTTTCAGCAACTGCATATTGTCTACAAAGTTATTGTCTGGGTACATTTCCAGGCCATTGTTGACGGTTGCAAGTGCTGCTTTATTGTTACCAGTCTTATATTGTTGATATGCTTGTGCATAGACTATTTTAAGTTTTCCACTGGCAGCTTCACTTTCCTCGCGGTAGTTAGGATTGATGATAATCTTAGCGTAAACGCTGTTTGGATGGTCATTGATCAGGGTGTTTTTATAATAATCTGATCGCTCGATGTTATCCAAATCTTTATAAATAAGATAGAGTAGATACATCACTTCGAGTTTGTATTCAGTCGCTTCAAATCTGACAAGCATTTTCTCAAAGGTAGCAGCTGCATTGTTTTTTTCTTCAAGGTTGAAGTTGTAGATGTTGCCCAGCTGATAGTGTGCTTCTTCTACCTCTGCGAGCAGCTTTTCCTTTTGTTCATCCTTGTATGGTATTGTTGCTATCAGGGCATTTTTATCTATCAATGGTTTTTCGTCTTCGCCGGCATTTTCGTCCTCTTTGGTTTTGGCCTTGGCTTGAGTGTCCGTGGGTGTGTTGGTTTCTTGAATTGATTGTAAGGATTTGTTTGACCGCCTCCAGTTGTCTTCAAGATTACGGTCTCCCCATTTGCTTTCAAATTCATACCGTCCTTTATCGACTGCAGATTTATTGTAGAAATACCAAATGGATTCATTGAAATTCGTGCTGCCTATGGGGACAAATTCATTGTTGAACGGGTCGTTCATTGCTGCATTGTTTCTTTTTTTAATGCTGGCTATTGCCTTTTCTTTTTTGTCTTTTTCTTCTGCTTCCTTTTGAGCGATGAAGTTATCTAGAAATAGGTTTAAAGAATCAGTGGAGAGGTTTGATAGGGCAATGAGACTGTCATTGTCGTGAATGATAGTAAGCTGATTTACAAAATTTTCTAATATCTTTTGTCTTTCCTGAATCGATTCATATTCTAGTTCGTCTTGAGGCAAAACGGAGATTGTACTATCGTAATAGAGTTTGGCTAGTTTGTAGTTGGCCAGACTATCGTAGTAGATTTTTCCAAGGCTGAGATAGGAGTAGGCTTTTTGCCTTTTGTTTTTTGTACTTGCCTGCACTGATGACTTGTAGTATTCTATGCCTTGTTCTAGATTGCCTTGTTTGATTTCAAACTTGGCCATTTCATAATAAATCTTATCTCTAAACTCTACATTTTTAGCATCGGAAAGAAGTCCTTTAAAATACTTCCTTACTTTTTTCACATCATTGTTTTTGGCCAGTTCAGTTACCTGAGCCATGTTTAGTTTGGTATAAAAAGACAACTCATAAGTGGGATTACTTGCCAAACTTTTTTTGTAGTATTGGTATGCTTCTCCTTCAAACCCAAGTTGTTGATATACTTGCCCAATGATGAAACTGATTCTGGCTCGCTCACGATGGTCAGTAATCAAGGGCTCAGCTTGTGTCAGGTTTTGAACCATGAAGTTGAAGTCTTCACGCCTTTGAAATAAATCCGCTCTTGATAGGTATAAATCTTTGAGGTTCTTTTTATTGAGCTTTTCTTTTTTGAGGTAATCTGATACTGCTGCCGCATTCTTCATTTCCCCCATCTTGATGTAGGTGTTGATCAGATCGATCAAAGCCTCATGACGGGTATTGTCGTTTTCGCTATGTGTATTTACATATTTGAAGGTTTCTATGGCATTGCCAAAATCCATACTGTAGTACCTCGCCAGACCGACGAGCACATAACTATTGTCCTCCCATAGTGACTCTGGATGCCTTTGGATGGCTATTGAAGACTTTTTTACACAGTCATCAATCTGGCTTGCCATGCTGGTGGCGAGTGTGGTGTCAAATTGAGCAAATATGGGAAGGATTTTATTGTAGTTCCATTCATGCCCATCTTCTATGGATTGTTCTATTTCTTTAATTCTTTCATTTGC
>CAXBNB010000393.1:0-4851 GCA_963976505.1 uncultured Reichenbachiellaceae bacterium | reverse complement strand
ATATTTCATCTTTTCGGTTGGTTTATGATAGCCACTTCTTTGGTTCTATATGTGGTGCCTCGCAGAATTCATCATAAATATGCCCTGTGGTGGGCAGACATCCTGACACCAACATATTTTAGATTTATTGCACCATTCTCAATGCTTTTCGGATATGCAATTCTCTATGCGGTACTTTAATGAAATAAAAGGCCACTACACAATCCTATTTTGAAAGTATTTTGGTTTTTGAATACCTAATTAGAAAGGTTGCATCAAAATTTTATTGAACAATTGATATTATAGTTTCTATAAAATGGATTGAATCTATTACTTTAGTCTGTACAGAATGTGAAGTGCGCAAGCATGGCAATGATGCTTTCTATAGACAAAACTAAAAGAAAACGATGCAAGGATTAGATGGTTTAGACTGGGTGGTGATCGCCCTGTATTTTGTGGTACTCGCAGGGATTGCCTTTTGGGTGATTTCACAAAAACAGAACAATACCGAAGATTATTTTCTGGCAGGAAGAAACATGGGTTGGTTTGTGGTAGGAGCCTCGATATTTGCGTCCAATATAGGCTCAGAGCATGTGGTCGGACTGGCAGGAACAGGTGCCAGTGATAAACTGCCGATGTTGATTTATGAAATCCATGCCTGGATAGTACTCATGCTTGGCTGGGTATTTCTTCCGTTCTATGCCAGAAGTAAGGTGTTTACCATGCCGGAATACCTCGAAAAAAGATTTGATGCACGGTCAAGATGGATTTTGTCTGTTTTTTCATTAGTGGCTTATATCCTCACCAAAATCTCTGTTACCATTTATGCAGGAGGGGTAGTTGTTTCTACTTTGTTGGGCATCAATTTTTGGGTTGGAGCACTTGCTACGGTGGTACTGACAGGGATTTATACCGTTTTCGGCGGCATGAAGGCCGTGATTTATACAGAGACGATTCAGACTTTCGTGCTGATCATCGGGGCGATTAGCCTCACAGTGATTGGCTTGGATGCAGTAGGAGGATGGGGAGAACTCAAAGCGACTGTCGGGAGTGAATATTTCAATATGTGGCGCCCACCATCAGATCCTGATTTTCCTTGGCCGAGTTTGGTCATTACCAGTACGATAGTTGGGATTTGGTATTGGTGTACCGATCAATACATCGTCCAGCGTGTACTTACCGCTAAGAACATAAAAGAAGGTCGGAGAGGCTCAATCTTCGGAGGATTTCTAAAATTGCTGCCTGTTTTCATTTTCTTAATTCCGGGAGTAATTGCCCTAGCACTCAAGATGCAAGGACAAATTCATTGGGACAGTGCAGACCAGGCTTTTCCAGTGCTCATGACTCATTTGTTGCCATCGGGGCTTAGAGGTTTGGTTGCAGCGGGGTTGCTTGCTGCGTTGATGAGTTCGCTTGCTTCAGTTTTCAATTCTTGTTCTACACTATTTACAGTTGATATCTACAAAAAATTGTACAAGGATGTAGATGAGAAAAAACTGCTCAGGATCGGTAGAATTGCCACCGTGGTTGTGGTGATATTGGGTATTTTGTGGATTCCTGTGATGGCAAATATTTCGGGTGTATTGTATGAGTATTTGCAAAAAGTACAATCGTACATTGCACCGCCCATCACAGCAGTGTTTCTCCTAGCGGTCTTCTACAAGAGGATCAATGCCAATGGGGCATTTGCAACTTTGGCTTCAGGATTGGTTGTGGCTGGCATTAGGCTGTTTTTAGAGTTGAACAAAGAAAGCCTTGATCCAAATGGGGTTCTGTTTGTATTGGCTGATATGAACTTCTTGTCTTTTGGAGCCTATTTCTTTGTCATTTGCGTGTTGGTGGCTGTTGTGGTCAGCCTTGCCTCGAAAGCACCATCCATAGAGCAGATTAGAGGACTGGCTATGGGTACTTTGACTGAAGAAGAAAAAAGAGAAAACAGGGAGAGCTATGATTGGAAAGACATAGCGGCTTCAATATTCGTGGTATTGGTTGTGATTTATATAATGGTAAGTTTTAACGGGAGTTGAAGAAAGGTTTGTTGATGCCAATAAATCATTATGATTTATAAGAACTCTGCCTCCGTAGTAGTAACGCAAAGACAAATTGGTATCTGTCACTCCTGCAGAGGCAGGAGTCTCATTACTCAAGTCATTAAGAGCAGCTGCTGCTAGTTGAAATCATATTTTCTCATCTGTATGAAGTTCAGATAATAATTTGTATATTATTAGAATGATTGCCAAGGGTGGATATGTATATATCGTTTCCAATAAGTTCAGAACTACTATTTATGTAGGGGTTACGTCCAATCTGATAGCTCGAATTACCGAACACAAATCCGGCGAAGGTTCAAAGTTTACTTCAAAATACCAGTGCTATGATTTAGTGTATTGGGAGTTTCACGAAAGAATAGAATCTGCAATAGAACGGGAAAAGCAAATCAAAAAATGGAAAAGGACTTGGAAGGATCGATTGATAAAATCAACAAACCCAACATGGAAAGATTTATTCCATGAAATTCAGGATATGAATTAATGAAAGCTTAGCTCATAAGATGTCTACCTTTACATACAAGACGGAGACTGTAGAGATGGTTGTAAAGTTGATGATTTGATCATAGATTATAAATCCTTACCTCATGTAAACAAACTTACCGCATCCGTCACTCCTGCGCAGGCAGGAGTCTCACTAAGAAAATTCATCAAGTACCTATTGATCATTGTTTCGATCTGATAGAACGTATAGAACTTTTTAAAAAATCTAAAATCCTTCTACTTGGTGAGATGTCTGCCTTCGCAGACATGACGGAGGCCCAATTGGTATTTTGACGCTTATGCAAGCTGGGAGTTTCAAAGTTTATGGAAAAGATAAAGTGCGAATGAACAACTCATGATATCCGTCACACTTGCGGAGGCAGGAGTCTCATCAAAATAAGTCCTAATCTTAAAAGGTACGCATGGTCATAAGGAAACCTAAATTTTGTGATGCACAAAGTGGGTTTCACTTGACGCCATAAAAGGGTGGTTGAAATCTATTGAGATATAGCGTATATTTCTAGTATGAAACAACTTACCTCTCTTCTAGCATCTGGGTTATTAATAAGTTCATTAGTATTCCAATTTTCATGTAGTGATTCCGTACAGAAAGTATCACCTAGCTTGGATTCACTGCTAAATGCGCGCAGGGTACTTCTCCCAAATGGCTGGTCATTGTCAGTTCCCGGAGAATCTATTGCCCTTGGTGATTTGCCTCTGAACCTGGTTAAATCAAATGATGAAAAGCTGTTGGCTGTTACCAACAATGGCCAGAGCAAACAATCGGTCATGTTGATAGACACTAGGACATTTGAAAAGACAAGCGAAATAGAAATTCCAAAATCGTGGTACGGATTGACTTTTAACAATGACGGATCGAAGCTTTTTGCTTCTGGTGGCAATGACAACATGATCCGGATTTACAATACTTCGCAAAATGTCTTAACGGAAGTGGATTCTATCGTGCTTGGAGCGGTATGGCCTGTGAAAATATCACCTACAGGGTTGACCTTGGACAAGAGGAATGAAAATTTGTATGTGACCACAAAAGAGGATAGCGCCCTATACAAAGTCAGCCTATCAACTCGTGAAACCCAACGATTATTCCTTGGTCACGAGGCGTATGCGAGTACTTTGTCTATCGATGAATCTGAATTGTACGTTTCCCTCTGGGGAGGGGAGTCCATTGCTGTAGTTGATCCAAAAAGCCTTTCAGTGTTAGCTGAAATCCCGGTAGGGAGCAATCCCAATGACCTGATTTTGACTAAAGACGGAAAACATTTGTTTACTGCTTGTGCAAATGACAATTCGGTGCACATCATAGACATTGGGTCTCAAAAAGTAATTGAAAAATTGCAGACAGCTTGTTTCCCCGATGCACCTGCTGGCAGCACTCCCAATGCATTGGCTATTT
The DNA here is from genome assembly GCA_963976505.1 of uncultured Reichenbachiellaceae bacterium. Classification (GTDB taxonomy): domain Bacteria; phylum Bacteroidota; class Bacteroidia; order Cytophagales; family Cyclobacteriaceae; genus CAXBNB01. The sequence continues at coordinate 927 of CAXBNB010000393.1, read as the reverse complement.
CTGAAAACGATAATAGACTATATGTCGCCAATGCCGACAACAACAGCCTTGCGGTCTTTGATATTTCTGAAATAGGAGAAAGCAGAAGTCTGGGGTTTATTCCCACAGGATGGTACCCAACATCGGTAAAAGTGTTTGACGGAAAGGTATGGGTGACCAATGGCAAAGGGTCTTCTTCATCGCCCAATCCCAAAGGACCTAATCCATACGAAAGAAGGACAAAAGAAACTCAATACATCGGTGGAATGTTTAAAGGCAGCTTGACGGTGATTGATGAACCAGATGAGTTCGCGCTAAAGACCTATACCGAAGCTGTCTATAAAAACACACCCTACTCTAAGGAATTGGAGTTGCAATATTCGGGTGAAAAAGGAAACCCGATCCCTCAAAAAGTGGGAGACCCTAGCCCGATCAAGTATGTGTTTTATGTGATCAAAGAAAACAGGACCTATGATCAGGTGTTAGGAGATATGCCTGAAGGAAATGGCGACCCTGAGCTGTGTCTGTTTCCAGAGATTGTAACTCCCAATCAGCACAAGATTGCAAGAAATTTTGTGCTTCTGGATAATTTTTATGTCAATGCTGAGGTAAGTGCTGACGGTCACAATTGGTCAATGGCGGCCTATGCGACTGATTTTTTAGAAAAAACCTGGCCAACAAGGTATGGCGGCCGTGGAGGAGAGAAAGATGGCAGGGGTACAAAGTCAATCGCCATGCCGGCGGAAGGCTATTTATGGGATTATTGTCAGCGAGCTGGAGTCTCTTATAGAAGCTATGGACAATTTATGAAAGATGGAAAACCCACACTTAAGACTTTAGTTGGGCATGTTGATTTGGATTATACGGGTTATAAACTTTCTGTATCTGATTTGTATCGTTTTGAAAAATGGAAAGAAGATTTCGATTCATTGTTGGCTATTGATGCGG
>CAXBNB010000392.1:0-4871 GCA_963976505.1 uncultured Reichenbachiellaceae bacterium | reverse complement strand
TTCATGGCCATCCTTTTCCAATGCCTTTAACATTTCAATCTCATTATCCTCGAGCGAATCAAACTGTGTGATGAAAAATGTAGCAGTAGCATCGTATTCTTTGAGCATATCTTTCATGTCATACCAATCTTTAATCGACCGATCATCAAAAGAAATGCAAATTCCAGGTACTATGGGCTTATCATTGTACTGACAAGATGAAATAAGGACCAAGGATATTATTGACAAGATTATTCTCATTAGGGGCAAATTATAAATTTGTGCCTTAATTTTGATGAAAATAGCATTCTAAATACGGTAGGCAACCAAAATACAAAACCCTTTGACATGAACAAACTTAAAATATATGGAGTTTTAATGCTAGCAGTTCTATTTGCTGCGGCTTCTTGTACTCAGAAAAAAGTGGACAATTCTACAGAAAATTCCCAAACTGACAATAAAGCACTGGCAAATGATCTGGCGCAAAAATTCATTATAACAGATGGGCACATTGATCTACCATACCACTTGAAAAGTATGGGATTCTTAGATCTCAAAAAAACGCCTGATCTGGTCAATGGAATAAAGGGCGATTTTGACTTCCCAAGAGCTCGTCAGGGAGGATTAGATGCTCCTTTTATGTCAATTTTTATTCCACCTGCATTACAGAAATCCGGTGGTTCCAAAGAATTGGCTGATTCTCTGATCAATATGGTAGAGCACATTACCACATCATTCCCAAATAATTTCGGATTGGTTTCTTCACCAAACGATGTGATAGCAAATTTTAAAGCAGGAAAAATATCCCTTCCAATGGGTATGGAAAATGGCTCCCCAATTGAAGGTGATATCAATAATGTAAAGTACTTTTTTGACCGTGGCATTCGCTACATTACCCTCACACATGGAAAGGTTAATGAAATATGTGATTCTTCGTATGATCCTATCAGAACATGGAACGGCTTGAGCTCTTTTGGGAAAAAAGTCGTTTTAGAAATGAACAAACAAGGAATAATGGTTGACATTTCACATGTATCAGATAGTACCTTCTACCAAGTGGTGGCTCTCACAGATGTGCCTTGTATTGCTTCTCACTCCTCTGTCCGAAAATTTACTCCTGTGATGATATGATCAAGCTATTGGGAGAGAAAAACGGTGTAATACAAATCAACTTTGGGTCGTCTTTTCTTACTTATAAATATGAAAAGAGGTTAAAAGAAAGGGATTCTCTTAAAAGGGTTTTTATGAAAGAAAACAAACTTTCAGGTCAGGATAGCTTGGCCAAAGCGTTCAACAAAAAATGGTTGGCAGAAAACAAACTTTTTGCCGATGTAGAAATAGTAGCAGACCATATTGACCATGTGGTAAAATTGACTGGAATAGACCATGTAGGACTAGGATCGGATTATGACGGTGTGGGTGACTCATTACCAACTGGTTTAAAGGACGTTTCAGGGTATCCAAACCTGATAGAAGAACTTCTTAATCGCGGATTTTCGGAAGAAGATATAGAAAAGATATGCTACAAGAATGTCTTTCGAGTATGGAACGCCGTACTAGACCATGCGGGTAAAAACAATTAAAATAGCCTACTAGTATTTTGAAATCAGCCAACTGCTCAGACTTTATCATTGGTGGTTTAGCCTTGTCGCTTTTAGCACTTTCATTGAGCAACGGGATTGGATTGAGCTTTGATTTCAGCCTTTTACTACAAGGAGGAGAGTACATCAAAGAGAATGGGTTAGATAATCTATTTGAAGTTGGTGCATTTCGAGCAAAACCTCCACTGTTTCCTATTTTCCTTTACCTACTCGACAACAATATATTACTGATCGCATGGAGTAATTTTTTGTTTTATGCTTGCTCCCTTTACCTATCATTTTATTTGGTCAATCAAATAATCACGGATCTATCATATCGAATTTTACTTATATCAACAATTGCTCTAAGTGCTCCACTTCTCCTGATTTATTCGTTTTTGCTTCCTGAACCAATCTTTATGGTGATTTGGTATATTCATTTGATAGCATTATTTCGAATGTTAAAACAAACGACAGTAAGATGGGCAGCCACTCTTTTGATTACTAGTGTTTTACTCATTGGAATTAGACACATCGGTATTGTGTTTGTTGCCATATCAGGCTCTTTTTTACTTTACCATTTGCGAAAATCTACCTTTAGAATATGGAGTATTGTCAATTTCTTAGTCCTTTTATTTCTATTCCTTTTGTGGCAATTTCTGCTTCATAACCATGTTGGACATTACGAAAGACTTGATCATTTTTCAGGCGTGGATATCATCGGAAACACTATACAAGTGGCCATCCACTTTACAAAATGGTTTTTTCCAAGTACTGGCATTATTGCAATTGATTTGATCATATCGTTAATAACCATCAGCTGTATTGTTTATCTAGTTAGATTGTCCATTACCCAATCAAACTCAAATGTGCCATTCAATTACTTCCTTGCCACTCTCCTATTGGTGTTTCCTGTTTTTATTATTCTAAAAGGCGACCTCATCTACTCAGATATAGAACGTTATCTTTCTATAATATACTTTCCATTATTTCTATTGATCAACTCAGGTCTTCAGCAGTTTCAATCAAAATTTAGTTTACACAAAAACATCATTGTGTTCACTTATGCCATTTGGCTACTTTACCCTATGGCAAGGATTGTAAACAATGTTCTTCTCTGGTCAGGATTTGGTAAATAAATTCCGCCTACTACCGGACAATAAATGAAAATTTACCGTCCGATAACGATACACTCAATTTTCCTTTCACGGCCACAATAAGACCTAAGTCATTGTAAATGTGTAGGTTAAAAAATATGGCATGTCAATTGCAAACCTATAGGGGTAATTGTATTAAAATGAAAAAAATTAATTTCACTTCTTCAAAGGTTTTACTCATTATTCTAGGTGTATTGGTAGCAATTGTAGTCATTGGTTTTGGTTCAAACGCTACTGGAAAAGAAAATAGACAACTAGAGTGGGAAAAACCTACAAAGGAACTCATACAGAAGTCATTGCATAAACCTGTCAAAGAAATTTCAAGTTTATTCAATGCCTACCTATACCGACGTAACTAAATTTTAAAGTAAATATTTACTATTGAGTACTAAATTGACGAACTTAATAGTCTAAAAAATAAAAGGATGACGAAAAAATTGACAAGATCAGACGATAGAGTAATTGCTGGGGTGTGCTCAGGAATAGCAGATTATTTTGGGTTTGACCCAGCACTCACAAGAATAGGGTATGTTTTGATATCTATATTGAGCGCAGCGTTTCCAGGGTTACTGGTTTACATCATATTGTGGATAGTAATGCCAAGTAAATAATCAACTATTATTTCATGACGATGTTTTTGCCACGGTGCTTATCCACCTGTCCGGAACTTCTCCTTTTGTTGCCTTTTCATAATCAGAAAAATCACAAGGAATAATGAAATTCCTATCGTAAACTCCCTTACGAGCAGAATTTGGAACTTCCATCCACCACTTTTCGGACAACTGGCTTTTATAGAAAATGATAGTCTCCGGTGCAGAATCCATCGAAACAATATATTTCAAAAAGTCATTGGTTTGAAAGCCCTTTTCTCCTTTACGGTTTTTAAAGCCTTCAATAAAATACCAAATCATGACAGCCATGGTCATCGCAGTGGGCTGGCCTTGGGTATCCTTTTTCGGATCATATTCATAAAATCCAGCTGAACTCAGTTTGTCATTCATCCCAGCGTACCAGCAGATTTGACATGCCTCTTCACCAGTCAGACCAAATACTTCTGACTGAGAACCTCCTGGGCAGTATTGGCTTCTGATGGAAGAAATATCGAAAGTCAGCATGTCGGCTTCTCTTATAAGCGGCTCTGCTCTTTTCAGATCTTCTCGAATTTCACCTAACCTAAATGACTGAAAGTTGAGTTGTTCCATAACCTTCAATGCAGAAGGGTTCACCAGGTAACTCTGTTGAGCTAATTGAATAAATAATTTGGCTCATGCGTAAAGATCTTATGGATATGCTTGGCATTTGCAGACACCTCTTTTTCATCTTCTAAATCAAAACGAGAATCCACATTCAAGATGCTTACAAGCTTTTCCTGATTTTCGTAAGCCAGGTACTGACCAAAATCTAAATCGTGTGTCCCTCCAATTAATATCGGTAAAATATTGTCCTCCATTAAATGAAATACAACCTCTTTTATCCTAACCACTGTTTCTTCACGAGATGGACCATTTCTAAGGTTACCCAAATCTGCGATATTACAAGAACCGACACCCTTTTTTAAAGAGTACAGCTTTTTTCGGATTTGATCCGTACCACTGGTGTCTATGGTATTATTTCCTCTGATTTCATTCAAACCAATAATTGCAATATCCAACCCTTCCTTTTCGGGCATTTTATGCTGATTGACATATATGAAGTTGAATAAAGAATCGTTTGGAAGTGCTTCTGATGCCAATTTCTCGTCGATTGCATCAAAAAAAAGTTTGAGATCCATAATGAACGGCTATATTAGGATTGGTTTAATCAAAACTACATAAAAAAAGGGGAATGAAATTCCCCTTTTAAGTTCTTTATTTTTTGCTTTGGCTTATCCTCCAAAGTCATCAAATGCTACATTCTCATCAGGCACTCCCCAATCATCACACATCTTCAACACTGCCGAATTCATCATTGGCGGTCCACAAAAGTAAAACTCAATGTCTTCAGGGGAATCATGTTTCTTCAACTGTTGGTCGATAACAGCATTGTGTACAAACCCAAGAAATCCATCTCCTTCAGGATCATCCATCGATTTTTTCTCCACCCAATTGTCTTCCGGTAATGGATCAGAAAGCACTACATGAAAACTGAAGTTTGGAAAATCTTTTTCTATATTTCT
>CAXBNB010000391.1:0-4875 GCA_963976505.1 uncultured Reichenbachiellaceae bacterium | reverse complement strand
AACGACTTTTAAATGTGATAATTTTAGTTGTTTGTAAGCCGTATTCCCCTCCTTGGAGAGTCTGTCCCGACGTTTGTCGGGAGGCTAGGCCTGCCTACCGGATCAGGCAGGGGTGGGTTTTAAAGTTATCACAAATTTTTTCAAAATCACTAACAATACTTATCGGTCTAATACGTGCTAGTGGGTATGCCTTTTCACCTGTAAACGGTATTTTAATTGCTGGTGTGTGTTTCTACTTTTGAATACAAAAAAAGTAAAACTTATGAAAGCTATCAAAGGATTGGTATTTGTTGTCACATTAGGCATATTTTTATATTTTCAGTTTTTCGTTGAAGGGTATGGCACCAAACTGGAATTCAAAGGGACAGAGGTCTATTACACAAAAAATGTAACTGAAGAAATGGCCAATAAGCTTGGAAATTATCTGGTGGATGCAGAGTTTGCCGATGGTGATGAAAAAGCTGTACAACTTAACAAAATTGATGGCACCTACCAATTCAGGATGGTCACGCAAGATGGCGTAGCAAATAACGGAGAGTGGTTGCCTACTTTTCAGGGTTTTGTTGCTGAATTAAAAGCATCTGTTTTTCCCAATGACAATGTAGAGTTACACCTTTGTGATGACGGCTTTGAAACACTTCAAGTCGTGGCATATACCCCACTTTAACAACCATCACTCGTGTGAGTTTTTAAATCTAAACTCGCAACGAGTCGATTTTATATCTTCGAAAACACTTAAAAATGGACATTTTAAGTGTTTTATTAATAATCTACTATCCCGATAGACTAAAAAGGGTAAATTCCTTGTTCGTTCAAATTATATTTTTCAAATTTGCCGACTCGATTCAAAAAAGGAACAAAATGAATCGAATATTTAGCAAGCCAAGGGAGTTTTATGGATAGTAGAGTCAGGCATATTGCCAAAAGTATTACATGGAGAGTGATTGCCTCGGCAACTACTTTCGCTTTGACTTTAACCTTTTTCGGGAAGGCTGAGATTGCTATGGCGTCATGGTTGGCAGTTGCTGAAACTTCTGTTAAAATGGTGATTTACTATTTTCACGAACGAGTTTGGTTCAAAGTGAGCACAAAGCTCAATACCAAAATGAGGCATGTAGCCAAAGCCTTTACTTGGAGAGTAATTGCCTCAGCAACTACATTTGGATTGGCACTTTTGTTATTTAGTGGTCATGACAATGCCATGGAAAAAGCCACCTACATAGCACTAATAGAATCCGTTCTCAAAATGATTTTCTACTATGGACATGAAGAGGCATGGTACCGTATCAACCTTGGGTTGGATAATAGAGAAAAAAACAACGCTGCATTATGACAGAGAATATCATTCCACATAGCCATGCCATAGTTCAGGCGGATCGAATCAACAAGTTGGGATACAAACCCCTTCTTATCTGGTTCGTTGGTATGTCCGGATCAGGAAAATCAACACTGGCAAGTGCACTCGAAGAAAAGTTATTTGCTGATGGATTGAACACTTACATTTTGGACGGTGACAACATCCGAAGTGGTCTCAACAAGGATTTAGACTTTACGGATAACAGTCGAAAAGAAAATATTCGAAGGATCGCAGAGGTATCTAAACTATTTGTGGATGCCGGTACGGTAGTGCTCACAGCTTTTATTACCCCATTTGCAGAAGAAAGGGAAAAAGTCAGACAACTCGTAGGATCGGACAATTACCTAGAGGTATTTGTAGATTGTCCTTTGGAAGAGTGTGAAAAACGAGATGTCAAAGGTCTGTATGCCAAAGCGAGAAGAGGAGAAATAAAGAATTTTACAGGAATTGATTCACCTTTCGAAAAACCAGCAAGCCCTGATGTACTTGTTGAATCACATAAAGTGTCAATAGCCGATGGTGTAGAGGCGATATATAAAATTGTAAAAGAAAAAATTAACATAAATGAGTAATTACAATCTTACCCATATCAAAGAGCTTGAAGCAGAAGCGATTTATATATTAAGAGAAGTTTTCGCACAGTTTGAAAACCCAGCAATTCTATTTTCGGGAGGCAAAGATTCAATTTGTGTCGCACACTTGGCACGAAAAGCTTTCTTTCCTTCTAAAATTCCATTTCCTTTTGTTCATGTGGATACAGGTCATAATTTCCCTGAAACCATGGAATTTAGGAATGCTTATGTAGAAGAACTTGGCGTCAAGTTGATAGTAGGTTCAGTTCAGAAATCAATTGATGATGGAGCTGCCACAGAGGAAAAAGGAAAAAATGCCAGTAGAAATGCCATCCAGACAGTCACACTTTTGGATACAATCGAAGAGCATCAGTTTGATGCTTGTATTGGCGGAGCAAGACGAGATGAAGAAAAGGCAAGAGCCAAGGAGAGGTTCTTTTCACACCGTGACGAATTTGGGCAATGGGATCCAAAAAATCAGAGACCAGAACTTTGGAACATTTTTAATGGGAGATGCCATCACGGTGAAAACTTCAGGGTTTTTCCATTGAGTAACTGGACTGAAATGGATGTTTGGCAATATATTTTATCTGAAAACATGGCTTTGCCTTCTTTGTATTTTGCTCATGAGAGACAAGTGATCAGGAGAAGCAATACCTGGCTACCTGTTTCTGAGTTTATCCAAATCGCAGATGACGAAGAAGTCGTAACGAAGAAAATTCGTTTCAGAACTTTGGGAGACATTACCATCACAGGCGGTGACGAGTCTGATGCAGATACTTTAGAGAAAATTGTTGATGAAGTAGCTTCTGCCAGACAAACAGAAAGAGGAAACAGAGAAGATGACAAGCGTTCTGAGACCTCTATGGAAGACAGGAAGAAGCAGGGGTATTTTTAATATCTGCCATTGGCTTTTAGCCTTTAGCTTTTGGAAATGAGAGATTTTAAGAAATACGAAATTTGGGAGTTAGCAATTGAGGTTGCACATCTGATTTATAAGTCATCAAATTTTTTTCCTGATGAAGAAAAGTTTGGCTTGATATCTCAGATTAGAAGAGCTTCTGTTTCCATATCTTCCAATATTGCAGAAGGGGCAAGTCGGTCTTCAGATAAGGAATTCAATAGGTTTCTGGAAATTGCCATGGGCTCATTGTTTGAAGTAAGATCTCAAATATTTTTGGCCAAGAGGATTCAAATTTTAAAAGAAAATGAGTTCGAGATGCTAGACGATAAATTATCTGTTCTAGCAAAAAAAATGAACTCCTTAAGAAATAAGTTAAACCATTAAACTTAGCTAACAGCCAAAAGGCCAATAGCTAATAGCAAAACAACATGGAAAAACACGACAATAAAGGTTACCTCAATATGGAACTCCTTCGCTTCACTACAGCAGGTAGTGTAGATGATGGTAAAAGTACTTTGATAGGTAGGTTGCTGTATGATTCAAAATCAATTTTTGAAGATCAGTTGGAACAAGTAGCCAAGTCTAGTGAAAGAAAGGGCCTTGAACATACTGATTTAGCACTATTAACAGACGGGTTAAAAGACGAAAGAGAACAAGGGATCACTATAGATGTTGCCTATAGATATTTTGCCACTCCCAAAAGAAAATTTATCATAGCCGATACCCCTGGTCATATTCAATATACCAGAAACATGGTTACTGGTGCTTCTACCGCCAACTGTGCCCTTCTGCTAGTTGATGCTAGAAAAGGTGTAATTGAGCAAACAAGAAGACATTCTATTATTGCATCGCTATTGAAGATCCCTCACGTGATTGTTTGTATCAACAAAATGGATTTGGTGGACTACAGTGAAGAGATTTTTGAAAATATTAAGGAGGATTACGAGGCATTTGCATCAAAACTGGAAGTAAAGGATGTCCGTTTTATTCCTATTTCAGCTTTGAACGGAGACAATGTAGTGAATCGCAGTGAAAACATGCCTTGGTATGGAGGATCGACTTTGCTGTACACGTTAGAGAATATTCATATTGGAAGCGATCACAATCACATCGACTGTCGTTTTCCAGTACAAACAGTTATTCGTCCGAAGACAGATAAGTACCATGATTATAGAGGATATGCAGGTAGAATTGCCAGTGGTGTTTTTAGAGCAGGTGATGAAATAACTGTAATGCCATCTGGATTTAGCTCTACGATCAAGTCTATTGATACTTTTGATGGTGAGATTGAGGAGGCTTTTGCCCCTATGTCTGTCACTATCCAACTGGACGATGAAATTGACGTTGGGCGAGGGGACATGATTGTGAGAACAAACAATAAGCCCAATGCCATTCAGGATATTGATGTAATGATCTGTTGGTTAAATCCGAATGGGCCAAAACTTCGTGCGAAGTATATTCTGAGACATACCACTTCAGAGGTGAAGGCCATGATCAAAGAGATTAGCTATAAGTTGGATATCAGTACACTTCATAGAAATGTGGAGGATAAAGACATTACGGCAAATGATATTTGCAAGCTAAAGTTAAGAACTACCAAGCCGCTTTTGGCAGATTCGTATACTAAAAACAGAGTGACCGGGAGCTTAATTTTAGTAGACGAAGGCACGAATGAGACTGTTGCAGCTGGAATGATTATTTGATGATTATGGATTATAAAGCACTCATTGAAATAGCCAAAGAAGCCTCTATTGAAGCTGGAAAGGCGATATTAGAAGTATATAACAGTGACGATTTTAATGTTGAAAAAAAGGGAGACGACTCACCCTTAACACTGGCAGACAAAAGGGCTCACAATGTAATTGTTTCTTTTCTGGAGAAGACCAAACTTCCAATTCTGAGTGAAGAAGGTCGAGACATTCCCTATGAAGAAAGGAAAAACTGGGAATACTTTTGGATGGTAGATCCCCTGGATGGCACCAAAGAATTCATCAAACGAAATGGAGAATTCACAGTAAACATTGCGCTGATTAAAAAAGACA
>CAXBNB010000390.1:0-4878 GCA_963976505.1 uncultured Reichenbachiellaceae bacterium | reverse complement strand
AAATCCATTATTTATTTTCAAAAAAACGATAAATACCTCGATGCTGCCATTTACAAAGGGAATTTAGGAATTGCGTATAAGGAAAGAGGTGATTATCAGAAGGCAAAAAGTTATTTTGAAGAAGCAGTAAAATTCCACAAAAAGGCTGGAAATAAAGAAGAAACTGCAAAACTGCTGACCTACTTGAGTGATACATATGAAGTGGCCGGAGATTATAAACTGGCCTTAAAATATGCACAGGAGTCATATGAATTGTACAAGGATTTGGACAATGCTCAGTACATGATTTTCGGACTGCAGTCGGTATCTAGTATATATCAATCGATGGGTCAGTTTCCAGAAGCGATTAAAAATTACAACAAAGCATTAGAGATATGCACAAGTAAGGGCTTAAAAGAGTCCGAAGAAACCACTCATTTAGGGTTAGGAGGTGTATATCGAAAAATGGAAGATTTTGGAAATTCTTTGATCTCTCTGAAAAAAGCAACTACCATCGCACAAAATATCAATGATGAGGATGGTCTCGCAACGATTTATACAAACCTTGGACTTTTGTATTCAGATCAACATCAAGATACAGAGGCAATTAGTTACTTTAAAAAAGCACTTCAATTAAATCAAAAATTGGGAGATGAACATGGCATCAGTGTAGCCATGGCCAACATTGCCTCCATCAATTACAAATCTGGAAACCTGATGGAAGCTGTAGAGAGTTACAAAAAATCACTGGCCTATTTTGAAGAACGAGGTGAACTCAGCCAACAGCTACGGCTTTTGTCTAATATCGGGGCAATGTATTACAACAACCGACAAGCCAATTTGGCCATTCCCTACTTTGAGAAATCAGTAAGAATAGGTGAGCGTCTGAGGCTGGAGGCTGAACGAAATACCAAACGTGACTACCTGGCCACTATCATTGATGATTACCGCTGGTTGATGTATTGTCATGCTTACCAGAAAGATGCAGCGAACGTTTTTAAAGTAAGTGAAGCCGTTCATGGCCGGGTGTTGGGTGAGCGGCTCGGTGCAAATGTTGTATCTGATGCACCTTCTATTTCACAAGTGCAAAGTGGACTAGGTGCTCAAACTGCATTGTTGGTATATACTGATCCAACCAGAGACATTGTCCAATTGGCAATTACCAATCAGTCCAAGACGGTGGGAATGGAAAAAAGTGAGCCTTTTGAGGCTTCTATGAAGTCTATCATTCAAAAAGTCAACGACTCCAACTTAATTCCAAAGCGTGGTTTCAAAATTGTTCACAATTCAAGGAGGATTTTGAGAAAATCATTATGTATTACAGGTCCTTATTGAAAAGTCCGGAAGAGAACTCAGACAGAGAATACATTGCCAAAAAATTATATAATTATTTATTGAGTGGAGTGTCATCTAGCATTCAAGGTAAAACGGAATTGATCATTATTGCCGATGGTATTCTGGGTTATTTGCCATTTGAAACTTTGATCGCTCCAGATGGAAAGTACCTCGCAGAAAAGTTTGAGATCAAATACATCCCTAGTTATGTCATCTACCAAAAACTCAAGCAGCGAAATTATGCCTCAAGTAGAAAGGATTTCTTGGCATTTGGAGGAGCGAAATACGAATTGTCTGCCGGAGAATCCAGGGGATTTGCTCAGAGTATTTCTTCTAGTGAAGAGTTGAAGCAATTGACTTTTGAGCTGATGGATGATGAGCGTGGCTTTAAGAAAACCGGATCAATCAGTCAAGCCTATCCAAAACTAGGAGTGGGATCTTGGGCAGATCTTCCGGGTACCTTGGCAGAAGTACAAAACATCCAGTCCATTTATCCTGATGCAGATATCAAAATCAAGGAGATGGTTTCAGAATCAAACGTCAAATCCATGGCACTCTCGAATTACAAAATCGTGCATTTTGCTACCCATGGAATTGTTGTGCCGGAGATTCCTGAGTTGTCGGCCATTGTGCTCAATCAAATAGGCAATACCACGGAAGATGGGTATTTGACAATGGTAGAAATCCAAAATCTTAAATTCAATGCAGATTTTGTAAATCTCTCAGCTTGTGAAACGGGATTGGGTAGAATATACGGTGGTGAAGGGGTGGTAGGGCTTACTTCTGCTTTTCTGCTATCAGGAGCCAATGGTGTTTCTGCCTCGCTTTGGCAGGTGGCAGATGAATCCACGATGGAGTTTATGACAGGCGTTTATCAACTGATGAAAGATGGAAAGTCACCTGTCTCAGCCAGTACTGACATGAAAAGAAAATTTATCTCAGGCAGCATCAAGCCTGAATACAGGCATCCTTTTTATTGGGCGCCATTTGTTTATTATGGGAAATAATACAAACACATAAAACAATGAAAAGATATAGCCTCTTATTATTTTTAATATTGACCACATTATCAACCTATGGTCTCCAGTATTCATACTTTCATAGCGACGGAGAACGTCTCGTAACATTAAATGATTATCCAAACATTTTTGTTCAGGTATGGGATATTTCCTCAGGTGAGCTTTATGAAAAATTTGATTTTGAATTCAAATCATTTATCGAAGGGCAACTAATAGGTGATACTTTAATTTTTGCCTATGACAAACCTGTGATAAAGGATGGCGTGCATCTTCCTTCGCTATTTGTAACCGTCACATTGGACATCAATACTGGGGGTTTTTCAGAAGTAGCGGTTCCCTCAGACTGGGATGTTTATCAAAAAAAGACTGTTCCAAAACACAAACCCAAGGAAGAAAATAAAATAGAATCTAATGGTGGAGATAAAAATGTAAAAGTAGTAGTCAATAATACCTCAGAACCACCATTTTCTATAGAATTTCAGAATTTGAGCGATCCAGCTAAATCTTCAAAATATCAGATTGAATATAAAAAAAAGGATGCCACTTTAAACAAATGGGTATACCATTCTGAATCGAATCTTTTCATCTATGCGATCAAGCGGAAAAATAATTTTGAAATCTATAAAAAAGAGGCTGGCAATGGTGGTCAACCAGAATTGATTACTTCGTTTTCCAATGAAAGTGGAAATATCATTTCTACTAAAGACGAAAATTATTTTTTAGCCGAAACATCAACAGATTATTCGCTTATCGATACTAAAAATGGAAGGCTATTATGGACCAAATCAAGAAGCCAATTTAAAAGCAACACGATGTGGAATCATATTAGTTATGAAATAGATTTTCCCTTGAACAATAGATTTATTCATAATGACATGGGATTTTTTATCTCGGGGGATAATTTTTTTGTTATGAAAAGAGGTTCTGAAAATTGGATAATGACTTTCAACTTAAGCAATGGAAATCCAATTGGCTCATATACTCCGCCTGCTAAAGTTTATATTGAAGCAATTGATCTGGCAAATGAACGACTCACCCTAAGGACTGAACCTGTTCCCATTATCAATATGGTGAATGGAAAAGAAATTACACGTATTACCACATTGGATGAGGTTGCGATAGCAAGGTGGAAAGAACGCTCAAAAGTAGTAGCAAAATACAAAAAAGAGCGGTTGGCGGAAGAAGCAGCTGAGCGAAAAACAGATCGAATTGCAGACTATGCCCTTGCATTAGATCAAAGTGGGGTTCGATTCAATTATCGGACGGTCAATTCGTTTGATGGATTCGTTCGCCTGGATTTATATGTCACTAATACTACATCCAAAACCATGACAGGTACATTTGAAATCGAAATTCTGGGCAAAGGATCCGGCCCAAATTTGGGGACGCTGCTGGATCCAGTATATCGAGATATGACGGGAAATAAATATGAGGTAAATTTTTGTCTACAGCCCTCTCATTTGATGGAGAAACAATTTGATGCCAAAGATGCCATTGCCCCATTGAGTAATGTTAAGGTTAAACTTCTTAGCGTTAAAGAAGGTGATTGTCCCTAATAAAACGAGGTGGTATGCCACACTGATGATGGGTTTAGTATGAAATGTAAATTTGAACCTTAATCTAATTTATTTCAATTATTTTGTGGTTGTATCCAATACTCCAATTGTAGAATACTATTGATTTTTCTATTAGAAATGCGAACTTGCTCATGGAATCTGATAAGAATGGTTTAGATCAACAACCTTTCGTATCAACCAATCAAACCCAATGAGTATATGCAACTGATATTACATCCCATTACGCTCAAACTTAAGCATCATTTTAAAATTGCGCATGATTCTAGGTCTGCCCAAAAAGCGCTGATTGTAGAACTGAACCATGAAAATATTTCAGGATTCGGGGAAGCTACTGCCAGTAAATATTACAATCAGTCCATCGAAGGAATGACGGCTTTGCTGGAACAAAATCGTGAGGCAATTGAGTCTTACAATTTTGAGGCTCCTGAGGAGTTCTGGGAAAAATCAAGTAAACTATTGGCATCCAATTCATTTGCGCTTTCGGCTTTGGATGTTGCTGTTCATGACCTTTATGCCAAATCAAAAAAGAAATCACTGATGAATTTGTGGGGCGTCAATCCAAAAAATACTCCACCGACCAATTATACCATTGGTATTGATACTGTTGAAATGATGGCGGAAAAGCTGCAAGAGTTTCCTTGGCCGCTTTACAAAATAAAGCTTGGAACCAAGGAAGACCTGAAAATCATCAAAGAGTTAAGGAAACTTACAACCGCCGTATTTAGAGTAGATGCCAATTGTGGTTGGACTGCCTTAGAAACCCTAAAAAATGCTCAAGAAATGCAGTATTTGGGTGTTGAATTTATCGAACAGCCTTTAGCTGCTGATGACTGGAAAGGCATGAAGCAAGTATTCGAAAGCAGCCCTTTACCCATCATTGCCGATGAGACCATAATAAGTGAGTCTGACATTAAAAAGTGTGTTGGCCATTTTCATGGGGTCAATATCAAGCTTATGAAATGCGGAGG
>CAXBNB010000389.1:0-4888 GCA_963976505.1 uncultured Reichenbachiellaceae bacterium | reverse complement strand
TGGAAAAAAGCTCTTGTCATTTGTACCTTGGTCTGATGATTGGTATGAAAGAAAGAATTCCGACAAATGGAAGAATAGTAAGGACTATGGTAAGTATAAGACTGGTTTTATAGGATTACAGGACCATAAAAGCCCTATTTGGTTTAGGAATATTAAAATTAAAAAATTGTAAAATAGTATTAATATGAAAAAAAGAGAATTTATAAAAGCAGCGGCTTTATTGACATCATCAGTTACACTTCTTCCTTCATCGGTATGGGCATTAGCTGAAAAAGGTAAATTGAGAACGGCTCATATTGGTCTTGGAAGTATGGGTATGTCAGACCTAGATTCCATTTCTTCTCATGATTCTGTTGTGGTCACAGCATTGTGTGATGTTGATGCCAACAATTTAGAAAATGCTAAAAAACTCCACCCAAAAGCTAAGATTTATGCTGACTATAGAACAATGCTCAAAGAGATTGGAGGAATGATTGATGCAGTCGTAGTATCAACTCCTGATCATACCCACGCACCAGCATCTATGATGGCTATGGAAATGGGCAAACCTGTTTATTGTCAAAAACCACTTACGCATCATGTAACTGAAGCCAGGGCAATGCAGAAATTGGCTAAGAAGAAAAACCTAGTGACTCAAATGGGAATTCAGGTACATTCTTTTTATGATTATAAATTGGCTACTTTGTTGATCCAATCTGGAATCATTGGCAAAGTGAGCACAGTAAGGGCATGGTCTCCTAAAAACTGGGGAAATGACGATCCTGCACCAGTAGGTAGCGATCCGGTTCCAGAAACATTGGATTGGAACCTATGGTTGGGAACTGCTCCTGAAAGACCTTACAAAAAAGATGCCTACCACCCTGGAAATTGGAGAAAGATATTGGATTACGGTTGTGGAACTTTAGGTGACATGGGTGTGCATATTTTTGACACTCCTTACAATGCGTTAGAACTTGACGTGCCGAGGACCATCAAAAACAGTTGCAGAAAACCTACAGGATTTGGTTTTCCTGAAAACAACGTAGTAACCTACGAATTTCCTGGAACCAAGCATACTGCTGATACTTTGAAATGGGTATGGTATGATGGAGCTGGTGCACCAGACAAGCATGAGGATTTGAAATTGCCAAACAACGAAGAGTTGCCCGGACAAGGAGCAATGTTCATTGGTGAAAAAGGCAGATTGCTTTTACCTCACTTCCAGCAGCTACCAAGGTTGATCGTAGATGGAGAGTACAAAGAAATGGATATAGAATCTTATAACTTGGGAGCACCAGTACGTGATTATGAATCTGAAGGGAAAAAGCATTACCACCAATTTGTAGATGCCTGTCTTGGCAAAGACGAATGTAGTGCTTCTTTCTCGTATGCTTCAAGGCTTACGGAAACCATTCTTTTGGGAGTGATCGCTGGACGTTTTCCAAACAAGACCCTTCACTGGGATAGTAAAAAAGCCAAGTTTTCTGAAAATGAAGCCAATGAATTCTTGGATTCCAAGTATAGAAAATTTTAATATGATTTAAATAAAAATTCAATTGAAGAACCCTGCTTGTATATAACATAGCAGGGTTTTTTTATGCCTTTTCGAAGTAAAAATTCAGACTGTTTATGTATGATGAGCTATTACTTGATATTTTCTTCAAATTGATATACCTATGTAACCTTTTGTCATCTAATTCATGCATTTAAACCCACTATCGGATCAAGAAATCGACGGTGAACTTTGGAAAAAGTTCAGGCATGGAGACCGTTTGGCTTTTCAAAAACTCTATCAAAAATACCTGCAGGATTTATTCAATTATGGTTTTAAAGTGAGCCCTCAAAGAAGTCAGGTAACTGACGCCATTCAGGATATGTTCATAGATCTGTGGCACAACAAATCCAATTTATCTCAGACAGAAAATATCAAATATTATTTTTTTAAGGCCTTGAGGAGGAGGCTTGTAAGAAATATTAAAACAGATAAAAGGTATTGGATAGGGGGAGAAAAAATCGTTGAAACGGCTGCATTGGTTTTACCTTTGGAAGACACCATAATCGAAGGGCAGGAAAACGCTGAAAGACTTAATCAGTTGAAAAAGGCTATTTCAAAGCTTTCTGATCGTCAAAAGGAATTGATCAATTTGATTTTTTATGAAGGGTTTTCTTACGAAGAATGCTCCAAACTTATTGGGATCAACCTGAGATCAACCTACACTCTGGCATGGAAAGCGCTCGCTAGCTTACGAAAGGAAATTGTAAAGAGTATTGTGATTCCTTTTATATTGCTGTTTTCAAGCTGACACTCAGATTAGCCATAAATCTCATTCAATATTCCCGCCAATCGAATACCTGCCTGTAACAACCTTAGGTTTAAAGTATCGATATTGTCGAAGGTATATTTATATGTTAAAAATTTGTCATCAGGGATGTCATAGATTTGTTGGCGATACGATTTGGACTCATACGCCCAGTCAAGTACTTTGGAGTTTTGCCATTCGGCAATTTGAGCTTCGGTTGGGAAATCTATGGCATTGCAATATTCGGTGAAACTAAACTGCTGCTCGTCTATCATGCCACTGTCCCATACACGGTGGAGGTTTGAGGTTTCATACATGTATTTCAATTTTACATCATTGCCACCTTTGTCTTCTCCAGTGCCTACATGCAACGGTTGATGGATGTCACCAATAAGGTGAGTAATGCACCTAATGGCATGTAATTCTCCTTCGTAGGTAAATTTTTTTGTTTTCAATTCAGCGATTAAAGTCTGGAGCATGATGATGACATCTCCTTCGTCAGGAGTACCGGCTTGCTCATAAGTGAGGCTATCGGGTATTGTAGCAAAATGCCAATAGTACTGATAGTCGTAGTTTTTATCCGACTTGATGTTATCCATCCAGAAGCTGGCAATTGCCAGAGACTCATTACCCAGAATTTTTTGAACGTTCTTTCTGGCTTTTTTCGTCATGTGATTGTAAGCAATTTGACCAACCACGCGATGACCTGTTTTTCCCCAAGACAATGACTTTTCAGGAATAAGTATTGCCAAAAGAATGACGAATAAAATGCAATTTTTCATGTTTGGATATTTTGTTCATGTAAACATACAAAAGGAATCCAGTATTTTCCTTTTCATGTTTTCAATAATATTGGAAGTAATTGTATCGAAATATATCCAAATCATTTTTGAGGGCATCATTTATTTTGTTTCGGAACTATAAATCAACTCCTTCTTATAAATTTGCAATGCAAAAAAACACAAATAATATCCCAAAATTTATGAGCAATCCATTATTGTCATCGTTCGATACACCATTTAATACCCCTCCATTTCATCTTGTTAAAAATGAACACTACTTGCCTGCGGTTGTGTCTTTGATAGAAAGCACTAAGGAGGAAATAGAAAATGTCATTTCTAATATTGAGGCTCCTACTTTTGAAAATACTATAGAAGGGCTTGAAAATACAGGTCGGGGGCTAGATGCTGTAGCGGAGATATTTTTCAACCTCAACTCTGCCGAAACCAATGATGAGATGCAGCAGTTGGCAGTTGAGATTTCTCCGATGCTGACTGAATTCAATAATGAGATCATGCAGAATGTAGCATTGTTCGCTAGGGTAAAATCGGTGTATGATCAAAAAGATGACTTGAAGTTAGATGCCGAACAAGAAATGCTACTTACTAAAACCTACAAAGGGTTTATTAGAAGTGGAGCAAACCTGTCAGGAATGGATCAGGACAGGTTCAAAGAAATATCAATGGAGTTGTCAAAAACGACCCTGAAATTTGGGGAGAATGTATTGGCAGAAACCAATGGTTTTGAATTGGTTTTGGAGAATGAGGATGACTTATCAGGCATCCCTACAGGAATTAAAGCGCAGGCGGCAGCAGCGGCCAAAGAAGCAGGACATGAAGGCAAGTGGTTGTTTTCTTTGCATGCACCCAGCTATATTCCTTTCGTAGAATATGCTGACAAGCGTGAATTGAGAGAGAAAATGTATCGTGCATTTGCTTCCAAAGCATTTAAAGGAAAACATAGTAATGAAGATTTGGTGATACAGATAGTGAAGTTGAGGGCAGAATCGGCCGAATTGCTGGGATATAAAACGTACGCAGATTACGTGCTGGAAGAACGAATGGCAGAATCTCCGTCGAAAGTGGCCTCATTTCTTGAAGAACTATTGCTTAAATCTTTGGATACCGCACAGTCTGAAGTAGCCGAGATCAAGAAATTTATAAAAGAGCAAGGTGATGACATTGAGTTGGAGCGATGGGATTGGGCTTATTATGCACAAAAACTCAAAAAATCTAAGTTTGACATCAATGATGAAATGCTACGTCCTTATTTCAAACTTGAAAGCAGTCTGGACGGTATTTTCATTACAGCCGAGAAGCTTTTTGGGTTGCATTTTGTAGAGAACAAAGAAATACCGGTTTACCACAAGGATGTAAAAGCCTATGAGGTAAAGGATGAAAATGGCAAACACATATCGGTATTTTATGCCGATTTTTTTCCAAGAAAAGGCAAGCGTGGAGGGGCATGGATGACCTCATTTCGTGGGCAATGGAAAGACACCACTGATCACCGTCCTGTTGTGTCAATAGTGTGTAATTTTACTCCGCCTTCTGAGGACAAACCTTCATTGCTCACTTATGATGAAGTGAACACGCTCTTTCATGAGTTTGGTCATGCGCTGCACGGTATGCTTGCAAATGGCAAGTACAAAAGCCTGAGTGGTACTTCGGTGTTTTGGGATTTTGTGGAGCTGCCGTCTCAGATTATGGAAAACTGGCTGGAAGAAAAAGAATGCCTCGATTTGTTTGCCAAGCATTATGAAACTGGAGCACCTATACCTCAGGAATTGGTGCAAAAAATCAAAGATTCATCAAAATTCCATGCGGCCT
>CAXBNB010000388.1:0-4898 GCA_963976505.1 uncultured Reichenbachiellaceae bacterium | reverse complement strand
ATACAGGTAGACCTGTCTTCATAATCTACAATGGACGACATCTTGTCCGCACCTATTACAATTACTTTTTTGTATTTGCCAGTCTCGATAAACTGTGAACCTGTAGCCAGTGCGTATAAAAAGCCCGAACATGCTGCAGCCATATCAAAACTAAATGAGTTGATGGCTCCAACTTTGTCTGCGATGATATTGGCAGTGGCAGGAAAAAGCCTGTCAGGGGTAACGGTAGCACATAGTATAAGGTCGATATCCTTAGGGTCAGTATTGGTTTTTTCAAGCAAACCCTTTACTGCCTCTGCTGCAATAACAGACGTACCCTGCAATTCTCCTTTTAATATCCTTCTTTCCTTTATACCTGTTCTGGAAGTGATCCACTCGTCGTTAGTTTCGACCATTGTTTCCAACTCAGCGTTGGTCAATACATAGTCGGGAACATAACCCTGTACTCCTGTAATAGCTGCTCTGATTTTACTCATCTGATAGGGGTATTGATTTTAGAATTTAAGTAGGGAAATTCAATAAAAAAAATTCGAAGCAAATTAAATAAAATATTTTAAATCCGATTCTCAGAGAATTAGTTGAAAAAGTGAGATTCGATTAAACAAAGAAAGTCCCGCAAAACGGGACTCAAAATATTTTATCAAGTCAGAGTAGCATTAAGCTACAGCTTCTTTTTCTATTACTATTTTTCCTTTGTAGTATAAATTTCCTTCATACCAGTATGCTCTATGCGGAAGGTGTGCTTCACCTGTTGTAGGACAAATCATGTAAGTTTTAGACTCACACTTGTAATGGGTTCTTCTCTTGTCCCTTCTCTGTTTTGAAATTTTGCGTTTTGGATGCGCCATTTTTGTACTATTTTAATTTTTCGAATTCTTTAATTGCTGCAATGCTGCCCACCTTGGATCAACATTTTCTTCCTGACTTTCTATTTCGTCTTCAGAAGAGTATATCAATTCCATGCCTTCAGCATCGTCTTCTCCAAACTTAGGATGTAACCTTTTCATTGGAATGGCTACATTTATAAATTCAAGAATGTTTCTTTTAACATTGAAAGTCTGAATTCCGT
Organism: uncultured Reichenbachiellaceae bacterium; assembly: GCA_963976505.1. Lineage (GTDB taxonomy): Bacteria > Bacteroidota > Bacteroidia > Cytophagales > Cyclobacteriaceae > CAXBNB01. The sequence goes on along the minus strand of CAXBNB010000388.1, from coordinate 3,829 downwards.
AAGGAACAATCCACACATCATCTCCACTGTCATCTAACTCATCTCCATATTTCAGGATCAGTCTTTCTTTGATAGCAAGTGGAAACTTAAATTCTTCCAAACTTCTATCACAAATCAACTCCACTTCACCTTTTATTTCAAACGATAGAGTAATCAAGAGTTCTGATTTTTCTACAGTGACATTGCATAAACCATGTCCCTTTTCTACTATCTGCTCTTCTTCAGCCTCTTCTGCCACGAAAAGCCCATCGCTGAACTCAAACTTGAAATCATGGACTCCAAGTCGCAATCCATAAACATCTATATCGTAGGCCCTTTCGCTCTTTTTACTCATTGTTTCGAATAAAGTCCGCAAATTTAGAGATATAATTTGAATTAAAAAATTCTTGTTGGATTTTAACACACTTACCTTAATGACAGCTCTATTTTATTCCACATGCTGCGATAAAGGCTCCACCATCTTTCCTATTGTCTCCATGCCAAACAAAGTTTTGGCAGAGTTTGTAAATTGCCATAATCACCTACAATACCACAAATTCCATATTTCTTAATCTTGAAATAAAACGCTGTAAATCAAGATGTCTTAAATTTCTTATTTGAAGCTATTTCTATGATCAAAAGGTGAGAAGTATATTTAAACCAGTTTGACAAAATTATCCTCAAGCTTCACGTTAAAGTTAATTTCAGCTTTTAGTGCTTTGAATACCTTCATCACCGTGTCTATGGTTGCACTGTTGACACTGCCCTCAAGTTTGGAAATTTGCGCTTTTTTTACACCTACTAACTCACCCAGTTGTTCTTGAGTCAAATGTCGCTGTTGCCTTGCTGCTTTGATCATTTTACCCAATACATCCATACGCAACTCGTACTCATATTCATCTCGCTCTTGTGTTCCAACTTGGCCTACATATTTATCCTTCAATTCGGCAAGTGTGTAGGTTTTAATCTTTTGATTTGCCATAAACTTATCGTTTTTCTTTTTTGAGTGCTTTTATTTCTTCTTCTATAATTAATTTTATTTCACTTGCCATTCTACAGACCATTAGGTGGTCTCCTTTTTTTATTATGTTTGATGGGTTGAATATCAATTTGATTGGAAAAGTTAAGTCAGAGTTACCGTGAATCTGCACAATTGGTGCAGCTATATTACTAATTCCCTCCCAATTGGATATTTCTTTTAATGACCATCGTAAATAGTAAGATGAAAGGGACTTTATTGATTCCTTAAATATCAATCTCAGCTTTTTAGAAACGTAACCATTTATGTGAGCCCATAAAGGGAAGGTAAAAAGTATGATAGGCCGAGAAACAAGTTTATAAAGTCTGAATGTTGATAACAACTTAAAAGAAAACGGAATCTCTTGTGGAGACTTGATGCTTGAAATTAAGATAATTAATTTTACTTTAATGTAACTTGAAATCTCTTGAGCCAAAACCCCTCCGAAAGAATGGCCTATTAAAATTACTTCTGAATTCAACCCTCGTAATTCTTGTGAAATTCTTTCAGCATAATTACTTATAGATTCACCTCGATTGGGTTCTATCCATTCAATAAAACTCACATCACAACCATCTAAATGAAGCTTGTTGAAAATTTGAGCATTCAAACCAAGACCTGGTATGCAATATATTTTAACATCAATTGGCTTTGTTTGCATCTTTATTGCTCTAGTTTTTTGTTTAATACTTTGATCACATCATCAATTTCTATTACTGTCTGGTGAATAGCATCCAATGTGTATTTTGATACTCCATTTTTATTTCTTTCATCATTAATGACTGTATTTAAACCAAGAAGCCTTGAAACAGGACCTCTTAGATTGTGAGATGCGTAAAATGCAAATTTTTTAAATTTGTCTAAATTTTTCCGATTCTCCTCTTCTAATTTTTTTTCATTGGTTATATTCAATGCGATAACAATGCGAGCCCTTTCGCCATGAAAAGTTGTCCAGTCTGAAGAAATTTCTACGTTAATTATATCCTTGTTTTTAAGCTGATGTTTCCAATCGCTACTTTTCCATTTACTTTTTGATTTTTTGTTTATAAATATTTTTAGTTTTTCAATCTCGTTCTTGGGCCTGATATCAAAAATTGTCATTTTTAGAAATTCCTTTTCAGTATAACCGTAATTTTGAATAGCAGCTTTATTCACTGCTAAGAATTTGTGGGTAGTAGGATGGAAAACCCACATCGGAACAGGACTATCTAAGAAAAGAGTTTGATAATTTGTCTCGCTTTGTTTGCGTTTATTTTCTTCTTCAATTTTAATCTTAGTAAGGTGAGATTGGGCAATATAAGATGCTATGTTAGAAACAAACAGTTCTTCATTTTTCTTCCAATTTCTAATTTTATGAGTATTTTCTAAACAAATTATCCCAAATAATTTGCCCTGAACTGAAACTTGAACATCCAACATCGACTTAATATCGTACAGATTCAAGTAATTTTCCTTGAACTCTTTTGTACGCTCATCCGTGGCTGCATCATCAGCCAAAATACAAAGCTCATTTAAAAAGGCGTTGAAATAATTTGGGTAATCCTTTTTTTCTAATATTCCTTCATAAATAAACTCGGTTGATAGTCGATCATACAACAATTCATTCTTTATAAGTTCTCTATTTGCGTCGTAAGACCAGAAACTCACCCTTGATACATTGAGTTCCCTAGAAATTGTCAGAATGGCTTGATTAATAAAAAGTTCAAACGAACCATTTACTAGATGTTCTGATTTTGAAAGCTCTAACAGGCTTTGATATTGATCAATTTTTAGAGGCATAGTTTCCGACTAGATGAAGTTGATTCAATCCGTAATTACCAAAAGTTACTCAAAGGAATTATTATAAAAAAAATTCTAAGAAATTTTGTACTGCATCGTATTGAAAACTGTGAATTATTTAAGACCATGCTTTTTTTTAGAAATATTGAATTTTTAACTACTTCTTTTTAGTTAGCACAGTGATGCAGTTGTATATACAATCTGCTACTATCAATTCACAAAAAATCAAACTACCAAGCTGAATTCAGCACAAGTCAATATCTTTACCTCCTCACTTTTTGATTCATCCATGTTATGAAAAACTCTGGCACTTCTTTATTTCTGATTGCAGTATTCTTTTTCTTGAATGTCTTCCATATTTCTGCGCAAGATCCTGAGCGGTTTAAGGATCAGGTAGAAATGCTCAACCATAAGAAATACAAATTCAAGAAACAGGATGAAGTCATACTTTTTACGGGTAGTTCGAGTATCAGAATGTGGAAGGATGTTCAAGAGTATTTTCCTGATAAAAATGTAATAAATACTGGCTTTGGTGGATCTCAAATGAGCGACCTTTTGTTTTATTCCAAAGCATTGATTTTCAAATATTCTCCCAACAAAGTATTTATCTATGAAGGAGACAATGATTTAAATGACAACAAATCTCCAGACGAGATTTTGGTGACCACTAAAAAATTGGTCGCTGAAATAGAATCTAAATTAAATGGAGCGGAAATAATATTTATTTCTCCTAAGCCAAGCCTTTCTAGGTGGTCTTTAAAAGAAAAATACGAGGTGCTCAATGGGTTGATGGAAGCCTATTGTGATACCAAAGAGAACCTGTTTTTCGCAAATGTATGGGATCCAATGCTCGATGATAGCGGTAAGCCAATCGCAGACCTGTTCCTGCAAGATGGTTTGCACATGAAGCCCGCAGGATATGATATTTGGGCTGAAGTGATAAAGGAATTTGTGTATTAGGGTAAATGTATTTAAAAATTCCACTATCCCCAGATTCCTGACTGCCGTCAGGCAAGACATTCTGGGTCCCTAAGGGTTGACTGTAACTCCAAG
>CAXBNB010000387.1:0-4899 GCA_963976505.1 uncultured Reichenbachiellaceae bacterium | reverse complement strand
ACAAATACCTCCGATCATAAAAAAGAATTTATGCACGTCACACCTAATCTTCAACCTCTTCGCAATAAGATTCAAGATCTGAAATATGATATAATAATAGAAAATGAAATTTTAAGAAAGACATCTTAGCGATTCAATTTTATATTATAAAATCCAACCTATAACACTTTGTATAAATAATGGTAGGGTAAGTGCAAAATGTTAAGGATTTTAGCTCGTGCATACTACGTAGCGAATTGACAGGAAAGTACCTTGCAATCTGCCACTACTTATACGATTTACTGTTGATATATAAAATACCAATAAGCCCCAAAAATTGCACCTAGTGGATGTATGAAATACGGAATGTAAGAAAAAACATATAGAAGAACGATTTTAGAAAGGAGTGAAGGAAAAACGAGTGGAGATTAATCTTGGTTTATCAACTGAGGTGGTCTCTCAGTTTCGGGATAAATATTTTGATTGGATTTATATAGATACAAGCCATAACTATATTGTTACTAAGCAAGAATTGGAAATGTATCAGTCAAAAATCAGAGATGGTGGAATTATAGCTGGACATGATTATGTGAGATGGGATCGAGCCGGATTTGGGAGATATGGTGTAATTGAGGCAGTAACGGAATTTTGTGTCCACTATGACTGGGAAATAATTTACTTAACTGTAGAAAACAACGGCAATCCGAGTTTTGCAATAAGAAAGATTGAATCAAAATAAAGTTATAAGAATTTAGAAAAAAAATCATAGTTTGTGCAGAAATATGATGTAGCCTATACAATAGACTCAAATTATCAAATTCCCTTTTGTTGTTCGCTTACATCGTTGTTAGAAACTAATAATGAGTTAGTAAATGATGTTTATGTAATTCAGAACCAAAAATCGTCTGATACTCCTGTAATGGAGCAAATTAGAAAATTTATCAAATCAGATTATGGAAGAGTAATCATAGATGTGGTAATAGATCACAGCGATTATTCTAAGTTCAGGTTTTCAGGACACGTATCAACAGTAGCTTATTATATTTTTTCAATTGCAGACTATTTACCTCAAAATGCAAGCAGGGTACTCTACCTGGATCCCGACACTATTATTACTTCAAAGTTATCATTATTAGAAAACCTTCAATTTGGTGAACGTGATTTTTTATTTGCGATTGATCATGGTAAGCTCTCTTTTGAAAGGTTGAAAAAATACTGCCCAGATATACTAAATTATTTTAATGGTGGGGTTTTGTTTTTAAATCTACCTTTTTGGCGCGAAAAAGATATTTCTAAGGGTTTTTGGCAGTATGCAAATAATAGACCTGATGATTTGAAATTTTGGAACCAAGATATTTTAAATATAGTGTTACACAACAAGTGGAAAGAATTACCTTATTCTTACAATGCTTATGATATTAAACAGAAGTTAAGTTACACTCCTCACATCATACACTACACAGGCAATAGAAAACCCTGGAACTACTTTTGCGACCATCCCTATAAAGGCTTTTATTGGGAGGTGTTAAAAAAAACACCTTTTAATCGGTATGTTGGTATCAAGAGATTGTTTGGCAACATCATCACCCCTCTACTTTTGCCAATAGTAAATTTGAAAAATAAATTTCATAGCGCTCCTTTTACTTTTATGTCAAAAGGTGAAAATTAATTTTAATTGAATGAACAAGGGTGCGGTTTATGATGCTTTGGTAGTTACCAATCTGCCTAATTATTACAAGAAGAATCTTTTCAACGAAATAGGAAAAAAATGCTCCCTATTTGTAGTGTTTATTGGAGGCACTCAAAAGCAACGGAATGCAAATTTTCTAAACATGGGGGAAGGTTTGAATTTCGAATATGCTGTGCTTAATCAATCGCTGGACAGTAGAAACTATATGCTGTCATGTTGGAGATTGTACAAAATATTCAGAAGTAATTCATTTCATAAACTTATTTTGGGTGAATGGGTGAATATTGAGTACTGGTTTTCACTTTTGTTCTTTAAAAAACACAATAGTGCCATGATGCTTGAATCCAGTATCCATAGCATAAATGGATTTGGGGTAAAGGAAGTGGTCAAAGCTTTTTTTTAAAGAATGTCAATGTCGTATTTGCCAACGGAAAGAAACATGCGGAGTTAGCTCAATTCTTAAACTTCGAAGGCAAGGTTTTTCAAACGAATGGGTTGGGTATAATTAATTATGGGGGTCAGGAACAAGAAGTTGAGCGAGGTTTTAAATTTTTATATGTAGGCCGTTTATCACCGGAAAAAAATCTGGATACCTTGATAAAGGTGTTTAATAGTTTACCTCATCATCTTTCCATAGTAGGGGAAGGACCCGAATACAGTAAGCTTCAATCTATTTCTAATAACAATATCCATTTTCATGGTTATGTCAACAACGAAGAACTGGCCACCTACTATCGCTCCTGCAGAGCGCTGGTTTTAATATCAAAAGATGAACCCTATGGATTGGTGGCTGAAGAGGCATTGTTTTTTGGCACTCCTGCAATCGTAAGTTCTGTATGTGGGATTGTAGATACACTTTGTTTCCATCAAAAAAACTCACTGGTAGTAGAAGCTACCGACCGGGAAGCTATTGGTAAGGCAGTAGAGCTTATAATGGATAATAAGGTATATGCGAGTCTTAAAAAAGACTGCAACAGCCAAAAAATAATGAGTAAGAATGAGAAGCAAGTGAAATTCTATACTGATTATATAAGGGGTAAATAAGACAAAGTATCTAATAGCCCCGGTTACTTAAAATGAAGTATTTTCTTAATTTTTATGCCCACCCTGATGCTGGAAGACGGGAGGGCTATTTTCATTTTATGTGGGGATATTGCATGCCTGCCATAAATGAAATAATAAAAAGGGAAGCCATTCCCTGTTCGGGCGAACAACGTCATGAATACAGATTGTTGTCAGGAGAACAGGAGTTGAATTCAATTTTCATCGACATCTTCCATCGTTTAAAGATTGATTTTGAGTTTGTTAAAAAAGAAGTAAGGGACAAGGATATAAATGAGATTATGATCCCAAGGTGGGATTTATATCTTATTTATGAAGCGGCGCTGATGAATATGAATTTATGGTTGTTGGTAAAGAACATTGTTAAAGAGGTGATTATATTCCGGCGGATTCCAAGAACTTTTAACTTTAGGTTTCAAAGAAAAGAAATTATCAGGACAAGAAATTTGATTTTGAAGCATTGCCTTTCAGAAGGACACCAGAAGAACAAGCTGCACCCCAATGATGGGGGTATCAATTATATTCTGGAAAGGTCAAAGCATAAAGTTGATGACCCGAAGAAAGTAAACTCTCCAAAGGACAGGAGGTCATTGTTGAATGTGGGAGAGGTAATCTCGAAGCTTGAAGAAAAGAGTATTGCTGTAAAGTCATATGATTCCGGAAGCGATCACATTGTAAAACAAATTCAAAAATTCAACAAAGCAGATGTAGTGATAGCTATTAGAGGGGGGGAGTTGGCCAATGTAGCCTGGATGAAAGAAGGTGCAAAAGTGATTGTGTTCGATCCTTTTAATCAAAATAATAATCCTTCCCTGTCAATGCCACTGGCAAAATTGTTTAAAGTTGACTATATTTCTTTCCGAGAAGGGATTTGTGCACATCATAGCTTGTCTTCAGATGTTATTGATAGAATAGTTAACTTAATTATGAATAAGTCTTTGTCATGCGGATAGCCGAGTCTATTCAAGAATTGGATTCTTTCTTAGAAGAAACCAAATTTCAGTCACAGTTTAGTCTCAGAGGTATTACCATCAATGATCAGGAGGAATGGTGTATAAAAAATGGAATACTTCGCCACCAATCTGGTGGTTTTTTTCAGGTTTGTGGTTCTCGTGATTTGCTCACGCATGAAGAGCATTTGGTGTTATACCAACCTCAGGGAGCCTTTAATGGATTGTTGATCCACAAAAGCGTTGAAACTATTTACGTCCTTATACAAGCCAGGGTGGAACCAGGTAATTCTAATATTTGCCAATTTGGCCCTACTATCCAAAGTACACCAGCCAACTACCTGAGGCTACATAAAGGAAAGAAAACTCCTTATTTAGAGATGTTTATGGGGTACGATATGAGGGCTAATCCGATTCACCTAAGCCACCAACTAGATATTGGAAAAAGGTATTACCAGAAGAGCAAAACCTTAAGTTATGTGTTGTCTGACGAATTGCTCGAAACAGCGGAAAATATGATTTGGGTATCGCTTGAAATACTTTCAGAGACATTGGAAAGGGATAACTTCTTAAATACGGATTTACGGTCGATGTTAGGGATTTTTGACTGGGATGGATTTACATTTAATTGCCCCGTAAACGGTGCAAGTTCCAGTTTGATCAAATTGAAATCGGTTTATAGGAAATCATCATCGACGAATGCAAGGCTTGTTCCATTGACAGACTTGACAAAATGGGTGGTGACTGAAAAAGGAGTAGAAGATGTTGGTGATACCGGGTTGTCGGTGAAAATATATCATACTATATGTGGGAATCGTGAAGTAGGTCATTGGTCTCAGCCGTTGTATTGCTGCGAAGGAGAGGGGTTGGTCGTACTATTAATAAGGGAAAAAGGCTTTGAGAATTTTGAATTTTTATTGTCAATAAATACAGAATTTGGAGTTTCAGGAGAAAAAGTATTGTCAACATCATTCAACATCTACCCGGAAGAGGAGAGGACTAGCTGGAAAGTAGAAGGGAAGGTGGTTAAAGAAATTGTGCAATCTGAAGAAGGGGGAAGGTTTCTGAAAAACATAAATCGATATCAGGTTATATTGGTAGATTCAGATTTTGAAATATCAGAAAATCAATTTTGGGTTTCTGAAGATGATTTTAAATTATTGCTAAACTCATCAAATACAATGAGTATTCAACTCCGTTGTATGGCATCTCTGGTAT
>CAXBNB010000386.1:0-4923 GCA_963976505.1 uncultured Reichenbachiellaceae bacterium | reverse complement strand
GCCAAACTGTCTAAAAAATCAATTTGTACCCCAGCACCTCGAACCTGATATGGTTTATTGTCTTTATAAAGTTGATATTCATTATTTTCATTTCTTATTTCAACTTTAGCGATTTGACTGTTGATAGTGCTTTCAAGTGCTTGCTCACTTCCGAGTTTTGAATGCTTGTTTTGACAAGAACCCAATATTAGAAGCACTAGTAAGAATTTTAGTCGAGAAAGGTATTTTGATAAACAATTAATCATCTTTTCATTTTCACTATTGAAAGTCAATTTCGAATCATTTTTTTTGTAATTAATTCACCCCTACTAGAGAGTACTATAAAGTAAATTCCAGTATTCAATTGACTTAAATCCAAAGTCAATTCTTTGTTCTTAAACATTGAAGATTGTATGATACTTTGCCCCAAACAGTTGATAAATTCAATTGTACCTTCGGTCAGTTGATTTCCATTATCGATCCATTCCACAGTCACCTGATTTGTAGCTGGGTTAGGAAATATTTTTATATTTCTCACTAGCGAATCATCAAATAGATTGGCAACAACAGCCTCTTCTAAGACAGATACATTGCTAAAATCTGAATCTCCAATGCCGTTTTTTGCAAGGACTTTATAGTAGTAATCGATACCTGTAGTAATCGAATTGTCAGTGTACTCAGTTGTTTCTGCTGTTAAGTCTTCTTTGATTATTTGATATCCGGAATTTTTTTCCTCACTTCTATATAAAACAAAGGCAGTTTCATCATCTGAATTGTCTTGCCAGGCAATCTGAATCGAAGCGCTATGAATTTCACCTGACAAATGAGAAGGCCTTAAAGGAGCAGTTGCTTCACTACTGGGTTGCGTGATTGTGACAGATTCCAACCAAACTGAATCTTGATCCACTACACTAAATGCACCGTAGTTGATATACAATTGAAGCCCTGCAATTTTCTTAGCATCGACATCTTCGGTATTGGAAGACGAACCCCAATTGTTGTTGAAATCAAAGCGATACGTAAAATAATCACCATCATCTATCAAAGGTTCAAGTTTGAATATAGGGCTTGCTGTTGTGGCTATTCCTTCCGTGTCAAAGAGATCGGCACGAACAACTACTGACCTACTCTCATTGAATGTTTTAAGGCTAATATTCAATTGCGAATAGGATTCCATATTGATTATATCTGGAAAGTTGAAGGTAGCAATCGGTAAAGTAGATGGGTCGGTAATGTTATAATCAATCCTCAATTCACTGCCCGTTTCTGTATAGGTAAATTCGTTTGGAGGTTCTGGGGATGCCCATCTGTCATAGTTATTGTCATCAAAATGATCCAAAACAAACACATCTCCTTCTGGGTTTACGGTCGTTAACACATCCAATTCTGCATTGAATGTGGCACATTCAGATTGCACTCTCACTAAGATTTTTCCACTGGTTGCTCCCCAATTAATTGTAATTTCATTGGTTCCGGCACCTGATACAATGGTCGTTCCTGCAGGAATTGTCCAGTTGTATATAGCACCCTCTATTTTGTTGGTCCTAAATTTTACATCGCTTTGACCGGGCTCAATTATCCTTTCTCCCAAAATTTCAATCTGATCAATTTCCTGATAAACCCTTACATAATCCACCTCCATTACAGCTGCACTTAGGTTCTCGTTGATATTCCCACCAAAAGCACCACCCATTGCCAAATTGATAATAATGAAAAACTTATCGTCAAGAGTTGGGTCGAAATCTGCTTTGTTGTAGAATGGCCATGTATCGGCATTTTTAACAGAAGGATTGTATGTATAGTAGCTTATTCCGTCAATTGAAAAGACAATTTTGTCCTGATCCCAATCTGCTGCATAAGTATGAAACTCAGTACTGGCTGTACTGATTACTTTGGTGCCAGAGTTTACAGTAGCTCCAAAGCTGGATGGGGTATGAAGTGAGCCGTGTATTTTGTTTTGATCATTACCAATATGCTCCATGATATCGATTTCTCCACAAGCAGGCCAGCTGATACTGCTGATGCTTTCACCAAGCATCCATAATGCGGGCCAGGTTCCTCCACCAGTTGGCAATTTGGCTCTAAATTCTATTCGGCCATATAGCCAATTCTTTTTCCCTTGTGTTTTTATCCTTGCAGAAGTCCATTCTGCCCCAGTCTTCTTGGCCTCTATTATTAAATTGCCATTTGAAATTCTAATATTGTTTGAGTTGTCAGTGTAAGATTGAACTTCACCATTTCCCCATCCATTGTCACCCTTGCCCAGATCATAACTCCAATTTTCAGGGTTAGGTGCTCCATTGATGTCAAACTCATCTGACCAAACTACAGCTTCACAAGTTTGCGCAAAAGATGAATATTGACCTAAGATCAAAAGGCAAAAGCCTAACAAAGCCAACTTTTTTTGGGTAAAAAATCTATTCATATGCTTGCGTTATTTGTGCTTAAAAGCCAAATGATTTCCATTTCATTAAAAGGAATGGAGGTCTTAATTCGTGCACCTTATCTAAATAGTTTTTAGGTTGGATGTAAAAGCTGCCTCGACAATTAGTCGAGGCAGCTTACAATTCACAATTGGGTTTTATTATTCAGATATTAAGACATAATTCCACCAAACTCCATTTCCTACATGAATGCCGATGGCCATTATATCTTTATCCCCATCTTTTACATAGTACAGCACTTCATAAGTAGCCGTTCCAGATGTAGTTGGAGGTTCAGTTAGTTCGCCAGCATCGTTAGCCTTTGCTAGTCCAACATATGCACCAATTCCAGATACAATGATTTTAGCAGGTGTAGTATCGGTTGCGTCTTCAAAACTGAAGGTGTGTTTATTTGAAGCCCACACATCTGCTGGTGTGTTGAATAAGTTGTATTCATCATAACAACCATCATCGCCCAGCCCAAGTCCGAAGTAGCCTTCAACGAAAGTATCCCCTTTGGCTAAATAGATATAATCTCCGTTGGCTTTGAAGTGATATTCATCATTGAACAAACAAGGTCTGTCGCCAGATATATCAGTGCCACCAGGATACCATTCAACACTTCCTGGGAATGGGCCAACTCCAAATGATCCAGCAGAAGGACGTAATTTCCAGGATTTAACACCGCCACCAGTAAGGTCTGCTAAAGTCATTGGGGTTGTGGCTACAATCACTGAAGCAGATGCAGTAGAGCTTCCATTTTCATCGGTTGCAGTTAAAACAATATTATATACACCGTCAGCTCCATAAGTATGTGTTGGATTCAAATCGGAAGACGTATTCCCATCACCAAAATTCCAGCTATAGCTCACTGCAGTCTCCGAAGTATTCGTAAATGTAACAGTAGAACCTTCCAAAACATGTGTAAAACTCGCTTGTGCCGCTACTGGTGGCTCATACCCTTCAGGGATTAGCCTGTGGTACCAAGCAAATTCTGCTGACTTAGAATCAAAGAACTTAAGAAAAATTTCATTTTCTTCTAAAGTCAAAACTTCATAAGTAGATACTCCTGTATATGCACCAATAAAAGCACCGTCAGATAATGTTAAAAACTTTCTTCCGTCTGCACTTTCAGAAAGTGACCATGAAATGTTATCAGGAGCTACATAATTAACCAATTGATCTCCATTTTCTGGATTACCTCCTAAGTCACCTGCACTTGAACCCAATGCAAAGGCATTCCCATTATTTTCCAACCCAAAAGCAAAGCCATTAAGGTTAAAGGTGTACACATCGTCATACATTCCTTGATCAGCCTTTTCATTTGCAACTGCTTGGTACCATTCTGGAGAGGATCCATCTTTCGGTCCCAATCCAAAGTGTCCGCCATTTCCTGCATCTATGACCCAAGATTTACCCGCTATTTGATCCACTCCTCCTGTTAAATTGATAAGATCTGGAGTTTCCAACATTGCAAAATTGGTTTCAGGAATGTTAACACTTACAGAATCGATTGCACTGCCACCAGCTGTAAAAATGGTCAACTTAACCCAGTAGTCCCCTTTTAATGGAAATGCTCCCTGTACAGATTTTCCTTCGCCAGTAGCACCAGTACCGTAAGCCCATTTGAATATAAATCCCTCAGATTCAGAGGAGAAATTGACAAGATTTGGATTAGTGCTATCATAGTCAAATGAAATAATTACATCATTGGCAGAAGGCACCTGTGTTTCTAATATTTGAAATTCGTCTTCACCACAAGCGGAAAATATTCCTGCTAGCGTAACGGTGAATAAGACGTTGATTAATATTTTTTTCATCTTTTTAATTTTTTAGTACTGATCATTTTGACTAATAGAACCTCCCAAAAGATCTATTTCTTCTTGTGGAATTGGAAACAATCTATGTTTTCCTACAATAAAATCCACAATATTGGCAGCAGCCTTTCCAGTCCGCACAAGATCAAAGAATCGATGACCTTCGCCAGCAAGCTCTACCCTTCTTTCTTGATATATAGCGTCAGTTAACGCTTGTCCAGTAACATTCACTGGATCTAAATCTGCTCTTGATCTAACTCTATTCAAGTAGATCAAAGCTTGGGTATCGTCAGTACTTGTATCTCTGTTTAATGCCTCTGCAGCCATTAAGAGAACATCTGCAAAACGAATCGCTCTATAATTTCTATTATTCGTAAGCTTTGTATCGCCAAGTGATTGCTCTCCAACTCTTGGAATATATTTATTGTGGTAGTAACCAGTATGCTCATACCCTACTGTATATTTTACACCAGGATTAGCCTCAACGAATGCATCTATGTCAAGAATTGTAGGTTCCAACCTCAAGTCACCTTCTTCGAAATCGTCAACTAGATCCTGAGTTGGTAAGTTAAACCTGTTGCCACTTGTATACACTGGCCCTTCAAAGTTGTATGGCCCACTAAAACCTACATAAACATTCCCTTCACTACATGCCAAACAATCATAACCTGCTCCTTCTTGGTCACTATACTGTACTTCAAAAA
>CAXBNB010000385.1:0-4924 GCA_963976505.1 uncultured Reichenbachiellaceae bacterium | reverse complement strand
AATTCTCCAGAAGAAGTGACTGAGAAAGAACAACCTGTGGAAAAAGAGACCAAAAAGAAAAAGTCCAAACAGGAAGAATTAAAGTTGGAGCTGGCTGAAGCCAAAGACAAATATTTGAGATTATACTCCGAATTTGAAAATTTCAGACGTAGGACAGCCAAAGAAAAGCTAGAGCTTGTTGGTACTGCCAATGAGGGTCTAATGCATTCATTGCTACCTATTCTTGATGATTTCGAGAGAGCTGATAAGTCCTATTCTGAAGAAATGGAAGTGAAAGCGATGAAAGAAGGCATTGATCTAATTCACTCGAAGTTCAAAAATGTACTTGAGCAAAAAGGAATTAAAAAAATGGAAATAGAAGCTGGGTCAGATTTTGACACTGAATTGCACGAGGCTATTACTCAGATACCTGCACCAGAAGAAAAACTGAAAGGAAAAATTGTTGACGTTATTGAAAATGGTTACCTACTAAGTGACAAGGTGGTCAGGTTTGCTAAAGTTGTAACCGGAGCATAATTATGGCTAAAAGAGATTATTACGAAATATTAGGACTTAGTAAAGGAGCAACAGCTGAGGAAATAAAGAAAGCTTATCGCAAAACTGCAATCAAATTTCATCCCGATAAAAATCCGGACGATCCTTCTGCAGAAGACAAGTTTAAGGAGGCAGCAGAGGCCTATGAGATACTCAGCAATCCAGAAAAAAAGCAACGATACGACCAGTTTGGTCACCAAGGAGTAGGTGGCGCAGGAGGTTTCGGTGGTGGTGGCAGCATGAATATGGACGACATATTCTCCCAGTTTGGTGACATCTTCGGAGGCGGAGGTGGAGGCGGTAGCCCATTCGATAGCTTCTTTGGTGGTGGAGGTGGAGGAAGATCTCGCCAGAAAAAAGGCACTAATCTCCGAATAAAATTAAAAATGACCCTTGAGGACATTGCCAATGGAGTGGAGAAAAAAATAAAAGTCAATCGATTGATCACGGCTGAAGGTGTTACCTTTAAAGGATGCCCAAGTTGTGGTGGGTCAGGTCAAGTAAGGAAAGCAGTAAATACAATGTTGGGACAGATGGTGACAGCCTCTACTTGCCCCACATGTAACGGCGCTGGAAAAACCATAGACCACAAACCTCCCGGAGTAGACAACTCTGGACTTATTTATCAGGAAGAGATATTGCCAGTAAAAATTCCACCAGGAGTAGTAGATGGCATGCAGTTGTCTATGACTGGCAAAGGAAATGAAGCACCTGGCGGAGGAGTACCTGGAGATTTGCTCATCGTAGTGGAAGAAATAGAAGATCCAATCTTGAAAAGAGATGGAAACAATATCATTTATGAATTGTATCTCAATTTTGTAGATGCCACTATTGGAACTTCTGTTGAGGTGCCTACCATTGATGGAAAAGTAAAAATTAAGATTGATAACGGAACCCAAAGTGGTAAAGTACTCAGACTTAGAGGCAAAGGCATAAGAGACATCAACGGATATGGCAAAGGAGACCAATTGGTATCAGTAAATATCTGGACACCAAAACATTTGACGAAAGATGAAAAGAACCTATTGGAAAGTCTTCGTGAATCCGAGAATTTCATTCCTAGCCCAGGCGCGAAGGAAAAAGGCTTCTTTGCTAAAATGAAGGATTATATAATGGATTAATTCCTTAGAACTGGACAACATTGAAAAGCACAGTATAAATTATACTGTGCTTTTTTTGTTTACTGATCATATTTCGTTTTGTACTTCTGATACAACTCTTGTTGCATCGCATCAAGGGTGACCTTTCTGCCTTGAATGTAAGCTGATTCTATTTTATTGGTACGCATATCCAGCGCATCTCCTTCGCTTACAAACAATGTTGCTTGCTTGCCCACTTCCAAAGAACCCACCTTATCGTCGATATTCAGAATTTTGGCAGTGTTTAAAGTAATGCTTTTCAATGCTTCCTCCTTGTCCATTCCATAGGCTACAGACGTTCCTGCATAGAATGGGAGGTTTCTGGTTTTCATTACTTCGTTGCTATATCCCAAGCAAAATAATATACCTGCTTTATCAAGGAGGTAAGGTAGTTTATAAGCTTCGTCCACATCTCCATCTGCGCTGGAAGGCATGCCATGTACATCATTCAATATGACAGGAATGTTATTCTCTTTGATGTAATCTTTGACCAACAATACATCAATGGCATCCACCAATACGATTTTTTTTACTCCAAATTCTTTGGCAAATTCGATGCTCCTAATTATGTCTTTCGCTCTTGTTACATTGATATACAACTGCTTACTGCCATCAAACAAGCCTTTCATTGCTTCTAATTTCAAGTTACTTTTTTTTCCAGTACTATTCATATAGCTTCTTGCTTCTTGAAACAAATCTCGAAGTGAGTTGATAGCCGATTCATACCTGGCAACAACATCCGGCTTTAGGGGTTCTTGCGAAATTGCCTTCCTTGGCCAAAAGAGATGCATCGCATCGTTTTCAGCTATTAATGCATCTTCCCAATTCCAGGCATCCAAGTGCACTATTGACGAAGTACCTGATATCATTCCTCCTTTAGGAGCAATCTGAGCAGTCAATATTCCATTGAATCTCAATGTAGGAATGATCTCAGAGTCAGTATTGTAAGCTATTATTGACCTAACATTTGGTTTGAGCCTTCCGGCCTCAGACTTGTCTTGTGTCGCCCTCACGGCAGATACTTCGTTCAACCCAAGGTCGGTAGCAGGGAGTATAAAGCCAGGATAAACATGTTTCCCCTTTATGTCAATAACCTTGTACTTACCTTGTGACACATTACTGCTTGCAACTATGGTGATAATCCCATTTTCAAAACCAATCGCTGCATTTTCTATTACTTCACCATTGCCCAAATGAGCTGTTCCATTCATCAGTAGGATTGGATCAGCCTGTTTTTCTCCGGGAGCAGGAACTTGAGCTTGCAGTCCATGTCCGAGAAATACCAGCCCTAATATTATTATTAACTTCTTCATCTTCTATATTTTAATATCCCGATTCTAAATCATCACAATGGAAATTATAGCTTTTCTCTGGCTTAGCATCCTGAGTTGCATTTCCTTTTGATTTCGAATCTTTCATTTTTTTGATTAATCGTGCCCTTTCGGTTTTGATAGACTCTCTCAATTGACTGTCCTTTTCTATATCGTAATAGACCGTTCCCTCAATAATTGTTTTTTCTGCTTTCGCGTAAACAGATAATGGGTTGTCACTCCAAATGACGAGATCGGCATCTTTTCCTTCTTTGATGCTTCCCATTCGATCATCGAGGTGCAGCAACTTGGCTGGGTTGAGGGTCACCATTTTCAAGGCCTCTTCCTCCGTTATATCACCATACTTCACAGATTTTGCAGCTTCTTGATTAAGCCTTCTTCCCATTTCTGCATCATCTGAATTGATGGCTACAGTAATTCCCTCATTGTGCATGAGCGCAGCATTGTAAGGAATGGCATAGCGCACCTCCCATTTATATGCCCACCAATCAGAGAAAGTACTGGCACCTGCTCCATGAGCTTTCATTTTATCAGCAACTTTATAACCCTCTAAAATATGTGTGAAAGTGTTGATGTTGAAATCATATTTTTCAGCCACTTTCATCAGCATATTTATTTCTGATTGCACGTAAGAGTGGCATGTGATAAATCTTCTTTTCCGAATAATTTCCAACATGGTCTCATGAACCAAATCCTTCCTTGGAGCCTGAGTTTTAGCTTTTTCTTTAGTGGATAATTTATTGTAATCGTTCCACTCTTTTTCGTATTCCAAAGCATTGGAAAATGCATTGAGGTAAACTTGCTCCACACCCATCCTAGTTTGAGGATACCGAGTGGTATGACTACTCCCCCAGTTGGTTTGTTTCACATTTTCACCCAAAGCAAATTTGATAAATGGATCTGCATTTTGGATCAACATATTGTTTGCCGGCTCTCCCCACTTCAGTTTGATAATTGCGGACTGTCCCCCTATAGGATTTGCTGAGCCATGAAGCAATTGTGAAGCGGTCACACCGCCAGACAATTGCCTGTAAATGTTGATGTCCTCAGGATTGACTACATCTTTCATTCTCACCATGCCAGAATTAGTCGCTACGTCATTGACACTAAACAATGCTATGTGCGAATGCTCATCAATAATGCCAGAGGTGAGGTGTTTTCCTGATCCATCAATTTCAACTGCGCCTTTGAAAGAAATCCCCTTGCCAATTTTTTTAATCTTTCCGTCCTGAACCAATACATCAAAATTTTCTACTACCCCTTGGCTCTCATTGGTCCAGACAGTAATATTTTTGATCAAAAGAGTTTGTTGGGTAGGAACTGCTGTCTGACCATAAGCAGAAAAAGGGAACAGAATATCTCCTAGTACTTCTGTTTCTATTAGTTCCTCCTTTTCAGTTTTTAGAGTATCGGGCGTAGACTCTTCCGGCATGTTCTTATATGTCAACTGCCAATCAACCCAATCCTTATAGGCAATCTGACCATTGCCCTTCCATCCATTTTCTGTTTTCCAACCAGACAGCAACACTTTAGCTTTGGTATCTGGTTGATCAAAATTCAAAGTAATAAGGTTGTTGTCGAATTTATGGGTAAGGGGAGTCTTAGTAGAATCATTCACAATGATTTGAAATTTAGACTTCTTGGCCTCTACTTTATATGTACTGGTATCCACTTTCAACGCATAGGTTCCTTCTTTTAATTCAGGCTTTTCTTTTTTGACTTCATATTTATTGCCTTTTACCCAGTTTTCTAGAATGATTGCCTTGTCTTCGAAAATATCTTTGTCAGTAATGAAGAAATTGGCCAAATAGCCCTTTTTCAAACTACCAATTTTATCGTTTGCCTTCACAAGTTTAGCAGGAGTATAGGTAAGGGATTTAAGCGCTTTTTCTTTTGATAGCCCAACAGAAACTGCTTTCC
>CAXBNB010000384.1:0-4935 GCA_963976505.1 uncultured Reichenbachiellaceae bacterium | reverse complement strand
ACAGAAAGAGACGTCTATTTATTGATTGGAGACATGGCTTTTTTCTATGATCGAAATGGATTTTGGCACAACTACCTGCCTGCCAACCTTAAAATCATACTTTTCAACAACCACGGTGGTGGCATATTCAGGATGATCGATGGTCCATCGCGTCAACCGGCGCTCAAAGAATTTTTCGAAACAGACCAACAATTGACCGCCAAACACTTGGCCAACGAATTTAATTTGAAGTACCGATCCTGTGACAGTTTTCAAAAGCTAGATGTAAGCCTATCTGAAATAGCTCAACCCACAGATTGCCCATTTATATTGGAAATAGAAACTGATCCAGCAACCAACAAAAAGGTATATAGAGAGGTAATTGGAATTTTGAGTCAGTTCAACTAGTCGCTAGCACTCTAAGAGATTGGTTAACCCGGTTCATTATTTTTTATAGACATTTCGATTTTAAATTCTGTCATTTCATACATCAATGTAGCATATTTGCTTTATAAGAAATGTTACAAACAAATTAGACCACATCATGACATTCAACTGGAGTACAATAAAAGAATACAAGGATATAAAATTTGAATTTTTTGAAGGAATAGCCAAAATAACCATCAATAGGCCTGAAGTCTATAATGCTTTCAGACCAGAGACCAATATTGAAATGCTTGAAGCCATGGATATCTGCCGAGAGAGAAGCGATATCAATGTAGTCGTGTTTACAGGAACAGGCGACAAGGCGTTTTGCTCAGGTGGCGATCAGAATGTAAAAGGAATAGGCGGATACATCGGTGAAGACGGTGTTCCAAGGCTCAATGTATTGGATTTACACAAAAAAATCCGATCACTGCCTAAGCCGGTGATCGCCATGGTAAACGGATATGCTATTGGAGGAGGACATGTACTCCATGTGGTTTGCGACCTCACTATAGCTTCAGAGAATGCTCGTTTTGGGCAAACAGGACCTAAAGTAGGAAGCTTTGACGGAGGATTCGGATCTTCTTACCTCGCCCGACATGTTGGCCAAAAGAAAGCAAGAGAAATTTGGTTTTTGTGTGAACAATATACTGCCGATGAAGCCGAAAAAATGGGAATGGTAAACAAGGTAGTTCCATTGGAAGAACTAGAAGCTACCACAATACAATGGTGCAGGATAATCATGAAAAGAAGCCCTATGGCATTGCGCATGATCAAAAGAGGACCCAATGCCGAACTAGACGGTCAGCATGGACTGATGGAATTTGCAGGAGATGCAACCTTGATGTACTACTTGATGGAAGAAGCTCAAGAAGGTAAAAATGCATTCTTAGAAAAAAGAGATCCCGATTTTAAGAAATTTCCTAAGTTTCCTTAATAGGAAGCTTCGTTATAAGTGTTAGTCAACAAAGGAGGAGCTTTAAAGTTTCTCCTTTGAGTAAATAAGCCTATAGTAAATGATACATACACTTAATAAATTTTCTTCATTTTTTACCATTGCCATTGTGGCTCTAGTATTGTGCTCTTGTGCGTCCTCCAAAGTCGTTCAGTACCTAGATGAAGAGTCCAATTTCAAAGACTACCATAGTTTTAAGATTATAAATTTCAAAACTGACAATAAGGAATATTCAACTGAAGGAAATGCTTTTGTCGATAGCGTGGAATCTTACATCGCCTATGAGATGCAAATCAAAGGCTATGTCTTTAATAACAAATCAGACTTACTTGTGCGCTATGAGCTGATTTCAGGTGTTGAGTCTGAAGCCAACTACAATAACAATTCTAACTATTACCGCAACCCAGGTCGTGGTTATTACAATCCATTTTACGACCCCTATTATGCACCAAGGAGTTCAAGACACATAGAAGGCATTCTATTATTAGAAATCAAAGAACGAAAAACGAGAAAACTAGTATGGCAAGGGAGTTTGGACCTAAAATATTCTAAAAAAAGCAGCAACGACAACCTGGAATTGCTGAAAAACACTTTATTCAAAATATTCAAAACCTATCCTTATGTAGCAGGAAATGACACGCCTGTCAGCATCAAAAAATAACAGTATTTAGAGCAAAAGTCATATTTGAACAACTTAAACTAAGAATAGTCATATTTTATTTTGACAGACTACAATTAAACTCTTATCGACAAAATTTGTCAAATTTAATTTTCAGGTGTATCTTAAGGCATTCAGCAAATAAAAACCCTATGAAAATTGAAGTAATTGACTTTGTACCTGAAAAAACCAAAGGCTCATTTTTTAAGTCTGGTGAAGTTCAGAAGTTTGAAACAATCCTAGAAGAAGTTAACGAGTGGATAAAAATTAACAGCAGTGTTGATGTTATGAATATTGAAACCGTCGTTTTACCCAATATACATGAAGAAGAAGGTAGTTTCGATACTGAACTTTTTACAGGTGGAGAAACTCATTCTCAATGGTATCAACTGATTCGAGTTTGGTATCGAACCAAATAAATGAATGTTAATTCATAGCCTTGATATTGGATTCCATTATCATCTACGGTTGAGATTTTGAAAGGTAAAACATTACTCAAAAATACTTCACAATCTCTTCTGTGATCAATAAGTGCCCTTTTCTATTTGGGTGGTTAACTTGCGACATGTAGATAGATACGCTATCTCCCGATATTACTCGATCTTTAAATAAGCTATAGCTGTCCACCAAGCCTATACCACAATCTTTTGCCAGTTGCTCTATTTGTTGGGTATGTTGTTCCAAGATATTATCAGGCTCCAAGATATTTACTCTTTGGTCGGGTGAGGGCGTTAAAAGAATGATTTTTATTTTATTCTCCAATGCCCTTTGTATCATTCGATTCCAGTATCCCTTAGATTTTTCCAACCCTAAGCCCGTATCATTCAACGCATAGTCAATAAACAATACATCTGGTCTATGCGTCAACACTTCACTGTCGAACCGCTTCTCTCCACTCTCTGAATTCTCTCCACCGATGGATGTGTTGATCACGTTGATCACAGCATACGGATATTTGGCTTTGAGTTTTTCCAATAATAAATATGGATAAGCCGACAAAGTATTTACTACAGGAGTTTTAAAAAAGCCAGCCGGAACTGAATGTCCATGAAAAACCAGATTGATTGTACGGTTATCAGGCCATTGTTTATTCAGATCAGCTTTAATACCAGCCAAATAAAACTGAGGATCGGCTATTTTATTTTGAGCATTTGAATTATAAAAAAATAAGGTTGTAAAAAGAATAATCATCCACTGGTGTTTCATCAATTGCATTCGAATCTGGTTTATACGAATGGATAAAAATAATCAATACAGCTAGGATTCAGACCCTTTCAAGGTCTGAATATCCAGAATCAA
The DNA here is from genome assembly GCA_963976505.1 of uncultured Reichenbachiellaceae bacterium. Lineage (GTDB taxonomy): Bacteria > Bacteroidota > Bacteroidia > Cytophagales > Cyclobacteriaceae > CAXBNB01. The sequence goes on along the minus strand of CAXBNB010000384.1, from coordinate 1,618 downwards.
TTGATTCACTGAACTTTTATTCAATCCATTGTAAACACCTCTAATGTAACGGTTCTTATCCACCAAAATAAAGTTTTCTGTATGTAGAAAATCGTCAATGCCTTTTTGCTGTCCAAGGCTTTCTTCTGCAAAATAAGCGTTTCGTCCCAACTCATAAATATGATCTCGATCCCCTGTAAGCAGGTGCCATTTTCCGGTCATGACACCCTTTGTTTCTGCATACTTTTTCAATACCGAAACACTATCATAGTTAGGAGTAACAGAATGAGACATCAAAAGAATTTCATCATCCTCCATAAACTCTTTTTGCACCAAAGACATATTCGATGTTAGTTTTGGACAAATCCCAGGGCATGACGTAAAGAAAAAATCAGCAACATAAATCTTCCCTTCTACTTCTTTCTCAGTAACCTCTTTTCCGTTTTGGTTGAGTAGGTTAAACTCAGGAATGTGATGGAATCCTTCAGGTATTTCTTCAGAGGTCGAATACCATTTTGGAGTGAAAGTCGCATCTCCATAGTAAGGCAAAACTTCCACATCAATTTGTTCTTTTGAGGATGATGTACATGCCATAAAAACAATTAACAAAAAAAATAAATATGCCGCTTGCTTAATCATTCAATTGTACAATTTCATCTTCGAGCTCATAACAAAGGTTGGAACGTTTCATCCCGAATATCCTCCCATTTTTAGCCTCATAGTTCACATAAAGCTTACCATTCTCCAACCATGCCTGTTGCAAGCCCTCCTCTTTTCCATTGTTGATCTGAGTCTTTCTGGACAGTTGTCCATTGGCATACCACACTTTCTGCTCTCCATGCTTTGTGCCATTTACGTAATGGGATTCGGTACTTGGCGCGCCACTTGGCCACCAAGTTTTAACTGTACCGTCCAAGTGATTTGCCACATAGAAATATTCTTTTTTTAGAGTTCCATCGGCAAACCATTTGAAGGCTTTACCTTCCTTTTTTCCATCATAATATCCCACCTTTTCCGCTAGCGTATCATTTGCATAATAAACCACCGAGTAGCCATTAAATGGTTTATTCTGATAGTACCATTTTCCTTCCTTTGGATTAAGTTTCAGATCCTCTTTAGCCACTTCCAAATCAGCTACAACTTTTGTTTTGTCGTTTTTATCACAACAAAAAAGTACGAAACAAAGTAATGGAATCAGAATGAACTTAATTAATACTACTTGGTGTCCCTTGATAATCTCCTGGAAAAATAATGTAATATGCATTAAGATATAATTCATTTTCAATATGGTAATGGTACTCAGCTTCTGCAGTATGCTGAGTTATACTGGTATGTCCACCAGAAGCATCCAATTCAGTAGGGTAAGTACCTGTGGAATTGCATTTTCTACCATAGATAAAAAACCCGTCTGCTAAAATACCAATTAATTTATCATCATCCTCGGACCAAGCAGTAGGTTCCAAGTGATAATGATATTCGGATGGGCCAATATGCGCTCCCGTATAGTCTAAACTTGCTGCTGCTTGGTTCAATGCCCCATTTCCTTCCTGATCATTGAATATAGCTGCCCCACTTACAGAAATTCCTATGGCACCTAAACTCGTGGCTGTTGGTGAACTGGCTAGCTTTGGACTGGCCG
>CAXBNB010000383.1:0-4936 GCA_963976505.1 uncultured Reichenbachiellaceae bacterium | reverse complement strand
CGTATGCCAATTGAATGTTTTGAGGAAGTTCTTTACTGACCTCTCGGTGACACCCAAGGTTATGGCTGACATGAGTCAGATAGGTTTGATCTGCATTTATTTCTTTGGCCAATTCTATTGATTCATCGAGAGTGAGATGCGAGATGTGTGGTTTTTTCTGAAGGGCATTGAGTACCAAGGTTTTTACTCCCGATAGTTTTTGTTTTTCAGGTTCATTGATGTATTTGGCATCAGTGATGTAAGCAAAACCTCCAATCCTGAACCCGAAAACAGGTAGTTTGTAGTGCATCACTTCTATGGGAAGGACCGTGGTATTTCCAATTTTAAAACTTTCGTTTTCAATAGAATTGATTTCAATTCTTGGTCCTCCTGGGTACTTGTCTTCTGCAAAGATGTATGAAAACTCCCTTTTTAACTGGTCCAGAACACGCTGATGACCATAGATAGGAATGTCTCCTTTTTGTTTGAAATTAAAACCTCTGATGTCGTCCAGTCCTGCAGTGTGGTCTTTGTGCTCATGGGTAAAAAGTATGGCGTCCAGCCTTTTTACCCTTTCTCTGATCATCTGCTGTCTAAAATCAGGACCTGTATCTACTACTATACTTAGGTCTTCGGTTTTAATATGTATGGCAGATCGCAACCGCTTATCTTTGAAATCAATAGACTGGCATACGGGACAGTCACATGCAATGACTGGGACTCCTTGAGAGGTTCCGGTTCCCAAAAAAGTAACTTTCAAATTTCTAGTTGGGTTTGAGCTATTTCCTGATATAATTTTCTGTTTTTGTCTGAGAGATTTTTCGTGTCAATATTGATTGATTTGAGGATCTCCAAGAGGCAATTGATTTTTCCGTCAGTGGTATAAAACTTATTGATGACAGCCACTTTTGTTTCATTTAGAACGCAATATCCTGATTGAAAATGACCTTTTTCATACCTTAATACATAGTCTGTTTCAGAAAAAAGGTCTTCGAGTTTATTGAGAAAGTGTTTTGTAGATTTAGTTTGCATTACTCTCCATATATTTCTTCACGGTTTCTACCAGCACGTCAAAATTAAGAGGTTTGGGGATAAATTCATTTATTCCGGCTTCATTAAAATCAGAAATCGAATAATTTTTTGCATTACCTGTAATTGCAATAATCGGTATTTGTGATTTTTGCTTATTGTCCATTTTTCTTATTTTTCGAGCACATTCCATACCATCCATTTTTGGCATATTAATGTCCATTAAAATAAGGTCAAAATTATCTTTGTTTATTTCATCAATGACTTCAATTCCATTTTTTACCGATGTGATATCATACTTCTGGATTTGCAGTATTTTCCGAGTAAGGTTTTGAATGACCGAGCTATCCTCTGCAATAATTACTTTCTTCATTACGCAAATTTGATTAAGGTTAAGGTTGAAATGTATGGTGAGCCAATTGAAATAAAATTTTGCTTACAATTTAATTAAAAATGGAATTAACTCCTTAGTTTTCAAGTATATTCTTATAATTCTCCTGAAATTCCTGAAATGAATTTCGGATTTCTATTATCTCTTTTTGACTGATGGTTGCCTCTTTTCGTTTTAATTTTCGCTCTAAATCAATCGTCTTTTTTTCAAGTCGTTCTATGCCCAAAGTGCCCGAACTGCCTTTTAGAGTATGCAACTCACTTTGAAGAGTATCTATCTCACCATTTTTCAATAAAGAAAAGCAATTGTCGATTTGCTGACTGGCTTCAATTACAAAATCTTCAAGTACAGAATTTATGAGGTCTTTTCCTCCATATTTCAATAGTTGGTTGAGCGTGTTTTGATTGATGATCAGTTCTTGTGATTCTTCTTCAAAAATGTTCTTTTTTACTTTCGATGGTTCAAAAGAGAGGTATTTTTTGACTTTGTCTATGAGTAAGCCGGCCTTAATAGGCTTGGCTATGTAATCGTCTAATCCTTGTTTAAGAAAACGAGAACGATCTTCTTCCATCGAGTAGGCTGTCATGGCTACTATTGGAGGTATCACTTTAGTTTTTATTGATTTGATCCTTCTTGTAGCTTCTACTCCGTCCATTTCAGGCATTTGAATGTCCATGAAAATCAGATCGTAGTTGTTTTCTTTTACCTTTTCAATGGCCTGTTTTCCTCCTTCGGAGAGGTGAACGATACATCCGGATTTTGTCAAAATAAGACCAGCTACGTTCCTGTTTACATTGTTGTCATCAACGATCAATATGTGTGGAGCTGATTGAATGAATTCCTTACTTATTTTTTCAGATTCGAGCAGTCCATTGGTAACTTGAGTGGACTTTGTAGGGATGGAAGCTTCAAATGTGAACCAAAAAGTACTGCCAAGACGTGGTGTGGAAACTACCCCAATATCTCCTTTCATTGTTTTGACCAATTCTTTGGAAATGGCAAGCCCCAATCCAGTACCTGAATACACTTTGGTACTGGAATTGTCTAGTTGATTGAAGTTTTTGAACAGGTTACTGACATTTTCTCTGGCAATCCCAATGCCTTCATCCTTTATTTGAATTTTAAATTTGTACTTGTTCTTTAATTTCTTTTGAATTCTCAGACTTATGTTAATGGTACCTTTTCCTTCTGAAAATTTAATTGCATTTGAAGTGAGGTTGGACAAAACCTGAAGCAATCGAGTTTCGTCGAGCATGATGATTTCTGGAATATCATCACTAAGGTGATAATACAAACTGGTGTTATTAGAATATGCTTGCTGAGAGTAGAGATCATAAAGTTTTTCGAAAGTCGACATTAAGCTTACCGGCTTCTTTTTAAGCTGCATCTTACCAGCTTCTATTTTCGAAAGATCTAGAATATCGTTGAGAATGTCGAGCAGTGTTTCGGATGATTTTTTTATGGTTTTGATGTAGCTGAATTGTTCTGGACTGAGCTCTGTGCTACCGATTAAGTCTATCATTCCAATTATCCCATTCATTGGTGTGCGGATTTCATGGCTCATATTTGCCAGGAAGCGCTCTTTGATTGCGAGAGATTTTTCCGCAAGTTCTTTGGCTATGATTTGTTGCTGGTTTGCCTTTTTCAATTGGGTGATGTCACGAGCTACTCCTTCAATGGATACGGCTTTGCCATTTCGGAAGATTAGTCGGATGTTGCATAAAAATTGAAGCTTGCTGTTTTTCCTGACTTTTACGCTGGCCTCAAAATTCCGTACATGTTTTTTCTGATAGAGGTCTTTGAGTATTTTTTTGGTTTCTATCTCTGATTTGAAAAATTGTAGTATATTTTGTCCTTCTATGTTGCCTACTGCGGTACCAAGGATTTCTTCTGTTGAAGGACTAACCATTATGATTTTTCCTTCCAAGTTGCAGAGGAAGTAAATGTCTTGAAATGATTCGAATATTTCTCTGAACTTTTCTTCACTTTCGATTAGTGCCTGGCTCGCATTGCGTTTTTCAGTTATGTCGTTGGCAATCACTGATACTTCATCTATCGCTCCATTGTCCTGATGGATGGGGTTGATGAAAATATCTCGCCAGATGTTATTGCCACTTTTGTCTTTGATTTTATTTTCAAAATTGATTGTTTTTCCTTCAAATGCTTTTTGGAATTTGTTGCTCCAGAAATCACGTATTCTTTTGGGCATCTTGCCCTGTTCTTTATAAAAATCAGCTCCTATTTTTGCGTCAATCTTATAATATTTCTCCAATGCGTCAGCATAGTTGTTGTTATATGATGTCAGATTTAGGTTTTGATTTACAGACCAAATTTGATGGCTTGTGCTCTCGAAAATGGCTTTAATCCGTGCTGCCTGATTTCGAATTTTGTCTTCATTGAATTTTCTTTCTACAGCCATAGATACCTGGCTAGAAATGAAAAATAGTAATTCTAGGTCCTTGTGATTGAAGGCAGTTCGGTCTTCATAACTGTGAATCGAAATAACCCCCACAGGCTGATTGGATATGTTGACTTGTACACCTAGCCATATTTTGGGAAGAGTACCTTTTAAATCTACTTTTCTAAGTTCGGCTATTTTCCTGATTCCGTCCTGATAAATAATCAATGGTTTTTTCCTTTCAAAAGTATAGTCAGCCAAGAGCATGCTTATTTCAGTCTGATCTTTTATTTCAGATTCCTTTTCAAATTCATTGATATAATACGGAAAGGTAATTTTACTTTTTTTAATCTCTGGTTTTAGGGCGATAGCAAAATTCCTGATTTTCAATATTTCATTCAGAGATTCATAGATACTGGAGTACAGGTTTTCTAAGTTGGTGCCTTCTATGGTTAAGTTGGCTATTTTATAATAAAGAGATTGGGCTTTCTCTGCTCGTATCCGCTCTGTAATGTCAAAAAATATTCCTCTGTATTGTATTTGCTCGTTGCTGAATATGGTGCAATTGATCCTTCCGGAAACAAAAATGTTTTTACCATGCTTGTTTAAAAAAGCAATTTCAAATCGGTCCAATTTGTCACCATGCTTTACTTTTTCAAGGTTGAGTTGGGTTTGCTCCCAATACTCTGGAACGATGAGGTCTTTGAGTGTAAGGTTGTTTAAGTCTGTTTCGGTATATCCTAGCTTCTCTTTCCAGGCACTATTTACAAATTGAAAATTGCCTTTTTCATCAAAAATTTGAATAAGGTCATAGGAGTTATCAAAAAGCTCAGTAAGCTGGTTGTTTGTTTGCTCCAGTTCTTTCAGGACTTTTCTTCTCTGGGTGATGTTTTCTCCAAAGAGGGTAATTCCTGAAACCCTTCCTTTGGCATCTTTGAATATAATGGCATTGAAGAGAATGGCGATTTCTTCTCCCTTATCATTTAATATAGTACCGGATAACGTACCTGAGAAATGACCATTTTTAGCTATGAGTTGGTATTTCTTTTTGTTGATGTTGACTGCTGAATCGGGCTCAAAAAAATCAAACAAATTTTGTTTGAGTAAGTCATTGTGATGAATACCAAGTGTTTTGATGA
>CAXBNB010000382.1:0-4943 GCA_963976505.1 uncultured Reichenbachiellaceae bacterium | reverse complement strand
CAGAGGCATCCGACCTGTATCCTTTGGCTTGCACACCAAAAGCTTTGAGTTCTTCTTCCAAGGCCTGACCTTTTTCTACACTTGACAAATAGGTAAACGCTACATTCGCACCCTCTTCCGCATATTTCAAGGCAATTGCTCTGCCTATTCCTTTTGATGCTCCAGTAACCAACGCTGTTTTTCCTTCTAGTATCTTCATTCTTTTTTCATTAGATTGATAATCGGTCAAAATTAAAACAAGTTGTTGGTATATAAATCAGAAGTTGGAATTTCGACTCAAAAAAGATGAAGTTTGATCAAGACTTAGCATTTGTTTTCCAAACAAAGAAGTTAAATTTGCCCCTTGACTAAACCAGACTTCAATTTTTTATTTTAAAAACACATATATATTATGGCAAATAAATATGATCTAATTGTAATTGGAAGTGGCCCAGGAGGATATGTGGCAGCTATCAGAGCATCTCAACTTGGAAAAAAGGTTGGAGTAGTCGAGCGCTCAGAAATCGGTGGAATCTGCCTCAATTGGGGCTGTATTCCAACAAAAGCCCTTCTAAAGAGTGCCAATGTATTTGAATACATCACTCATGCTGAGGATTATGGCATAAAAGTAAAAAGTGCTGATGCTGATTTTGGCGCAATTGTAAAACGAAGCAGAGATGTAGCCAATGGCATGAGTAAAGGCATTCAATTTTTATTCAAGAAGAATAAAATAGATCATATTGCTGGATTCGGTAAAATAAAATCTGGTAAAACAGTAGAGGTAAAAGCAGAAGATGGCTCTGTAGCCGACTATTCTGCAGAAAATATAATCATCGCCACAGGTGGCCGATCTCGTGAGCTACCCAACCTTCCTATCGACGGAAAGAAAATCATAGGCTACCGTGAGGCCATGTCTTTGGAAAAACAACCTAAATCTATGGTGATAGTTGGCTCTGGTGCTATAGGAGTAGAGTTTGCCTATTTCTACCACTCTATAGGTACAGAAGTGACTATTGTAGAATACCTGCCTAATATAGTGCCGGTAGAAGACGAAGACATTTCCAAGCAACTGGAAAGGTCTTTCAAGAAAAAAGGCATCAAAATAATGACCAGTTCTGAAGTGACCAATGTGGACACCAAAGGGAAAAACTGCAAAGTAACTGTAAAAACCAAAAAAGGTGAAGAGCAGCTTGATTGCGATATAGTATTATCTGCAGTTGGCGTATCTACCAACCTAGAAGGCATTGGCCTGGAAGATGTAGGAGTAGCTACAGACAAAGGCAAAGTATTGGTCGACGACTATTACAAAACCAATATCCCTGGCATTCATGCTATCGGTGACATTGTACATGGTCCAGCCTTGGCCCACGTGGCATCTGCTGAAGGCATCATTTGTGTGGAAAAAATGGCAGGACATTCTCCAGAGCCGTTGGACTACAACAACATCCCAGGATGTACTTACTGTTCGCCTGAGATTGCGTCTGTAGGATATACCGAAAAAGCCGCTAAAGAAGCAGGTTATGAAATCAAAGTTGGGAAATTCCCATTCTCAGCCTCAGGAAAAGCAAGTGCTTCGGGAGCTAAAGATGGCTTTGTAAAAGTAATCTTTGATGCCAAATACGGCGAATGGCTAGGCTGTCACATGATAGGCTTCAATGTAACTGAAATTATCGCTGAGGCGGTAGTGGCAAGGAAACTGGAAACTACGGGACATGAGATCATAAAAAGTGTTCACCCTCACCCGACTATGTCAGAAGCGGTGATGGAAGCTGCTGCTGCTGCTTACGATGAGGTCATTCACTTGTAAGACACAAACAATATAAAGATGAAGAAAAGACATTGAACCGAGTTTGATGTCTTTTTTTTGTTTTCTAATTTGAGTTATGGTAATTTGATTTTTATTCACCTGTTGTTTCTATGAGTAGGCTTCTGTCTCACATCATACTATCCACCATTCTGCTTTGCACCACGTTTGATGGGTATTCTCAATCCATTCTTACTCTGGATGACTATACCTTTGGGCATACAAGTCAAGTAAATAATTTTCAGAAAAATCTCAGCTTAGGAATTCGGGCATATTCTTTGGACCTAGAAAAAAGTGGTGATGATTACATCATAAGCAACTCAACCGAAAAAATCACTTTAGATCAGCTCCAAGAAACGCTCAAGCCATTCTTAACATCGGAACCTCAAGCATTGGTTTCCCTGATTTTAGAAGGAGAGTTCGATAAAACCATTCTAAACCAAAAGCTTGAAAAACTTTTCTCCAATACATTATTCATAAGAAAAAAAACCGACTGGCCGGAAATAAATTTACTTCGGCAAAATGGAATTCAGGTCATTGTCATTTACAAGAATGAAGTGGCAACAACATCTATTGAAAAGGTGAGAGGAGAAAAAAAATACATCAACCGGTTTTCAACTGATCCATTAGATAAGCTTATCTATTTCAAATCTACTGCCACAGATGGTAAAGCGCTATTGACATCTTGTATTGAGTTGTGGCAAACAACAGGCAAGACGCCCAATTTGATAGCAGCTAGCTCTGTGGAACCAGCTGATGTAAAAGCAGTGGCAGACTCACTCAATAGTCTTAGACGATTTAAAGGAATCGTCTATTACAATGGGGAATTGCTCAATGAAATTAATTGGTACAAAAGACCAGGAGTTGTTACACCTGCAAAGTTTTCTTTCCCTCAAATCACTAAAGAGCAAATATTATCACCCTATAAAAACGGATATAGAATTAGCCCAGGTGAAGTGATCCATCACAGTGCCATGGAGGATAGTCCAAGAATTTTCACCGCTTACGACATACCAATAGAAGATAAACTTATTTATAATTTTGATTTTGATCATAGAGTAGTAAACAAGTTAGATCCTGATTGGAATAACAGTATTGTAAAGGATGTTTTCTTCACCAAAGACCCAATGAGAGGACAAGTTTTAAGCCTTTCTTCACCAAATTCATTCATTGATTACTCAAAGGAGAACAAACTCAACTTCAACACTCCTATAAGCATTTCCACTTGGATAAAGCCGGATAGCATAGTGGATTATATGGGCATCATTGGATTTGGATCGGCTTTTTCATTGAAGTTAAAAGATGGCAACCCAGACTTAACCACTGTAACAATCAAAGACCACATATTGAATAAGACTCTCAAAAAAAGCAACTGGTACCACTTGGTTGTGGTAGTTAATCCAGAAGCCAGTGTAGTGTTTTATATTGATGGTAAAAAAGAAGGAGAAATTGCCACTTCTGAAATCAAATCATCGAACCAGTCTCTAGTGGTAGGCAACAACATCTGGGGCGAACAGTTCTATGGCTCAATTGATGATTTGAAAATATGGGACAGAGGCCTTTCTTCCAAAGAAGTTTCTTTGCTTTTTCAACATAAAGATACGGAGCAGAACAATACCATTTATTGGATCTCATTTTTTGCTTTATTGGCGCTTTTTGGATTCTTTTTATTTAGAAGAAAAGAAAATTCAGACCAAGCTCAAGCACAAGAATTCTACAAAGAAATCCCCTTGGTTGAGGATCCTATAGCAGGTAATTCTCTCCACCTTTTTGGATCGTTTAAAATCACCTCAAAGATCAAAGGAGATATTACCTCCAGGTTTTCTCCACTTATGAGACAAATACTTTGTTACCTGGCTTTGAACACCGAAGAAAGTAAAAATGGAGTAAATACCAATAAGCTAACAGAAACTTTTTGGCCAGGTGTGGCTAAGGATAAATCGAAAGAAAATCGAGGAACCAACATTCAGAAATTGAGGAAACTACTGAAAGATGTGGAGGGACTCAAGATTATTTACAAAGACAAAAAATGGCATCTCGATACCAGTGACAATGTATATGTTGATGTACTTGAATATGGAAAACTTAAAAAACTAATTGAGCATAAGTTAACAACCCCAGAGGTTGATCCTGAACTCATCAATTCATTTTCAGAACTGATTAAGCCTGGAAATATATTGCCCAATATACAGACAGAATGGGTTGATTATTTCAAGAACAAAATATCAACCGAAGTAGATAGCATATTGTCGAAAGTGTACAAAGTTCAAAATGGCACGCTAGAAACAGAGACAATCATCAAATTGGCCAATACTACACTCTTGTTTGACAACCTTAATGAACAGGCATTGGGGATTTTAATCAAAGAGCTTGTTGCGGAAGGAAAGCATGGTCAAGCTCAAAATGCATATGAAGCATTTTCCAAAAATTATAAGGCTTTGTACAACGAAACCTTCAGCACTGAATATCAGGAACTGGCTGAAAATGCGGGATGATGACAAAAGCACTAATACGCACAGAGACTTCCTCAAAAGTCGGATGATTTCCAGGTTCCAGACTGCTTTAGCCGGTATTCTGTGATCTGTCCTAGAAACAGTTAATGCTTCTTTTTCAAAAAGATTCATCTTAAAGGTTTCTGTTGAATCAAAACGAGAAAAGTGTCTCAATTTGACACTTACAGTGATCAAAAAGCAATTCAGATTGAAAGTGTTTTTTTGTTAACTAGTCAGTGCCCTTAAACAGACGAGAATGGCGTGAACCCACTAGAATTACACTTTTGGTTGGGGATTTTTTCTTATTAAAAAGAAGTACCTAATTGGCAGCAGTGTTGATAAAATATTTCATTCCATTATATTGCGGACATTTTGATCAATTTTTACTGAGAGTTCATCTGTTGGGAGGTCGTTGATATCCGAACCAAATGGGTCTTCAATTTCTTCAGCGAGTAACTCTATACTCATCAATACATATAGAAGCAATATCGAGATGATCATCGTCCAAAAACCATAAGAAGGCAGGAAAGCAAACGGCACAGTGACCAAGAACACAACAATAAATTTTTTCAAAAATATGCTATATGAATATGGTATAGGAGTATTTTTTATCCTTTCACATACGCCTGTTATACCTGTCAATGACATGATTTGTTCATCCAACACAC
>CAXBNB010000381.1:0-4946 GCA_963976505.1 uncultured Reichenbachiellaceae bacterium | reverse complement strand
GCTTCTTCCTTGCCAGTATAGACAGCTACTTTTTGTCCATTCTTTTTGAGAAAATCTGCAGATTCTTTGGCTCGCTCCTCCCTTATATCGCATATAGCGGTCACCTTTGCCTTTGGATACATTGCCTGCATTCTTTCCACATGATTGCTCCCTCTATTTCCAACACCTATGAATGCCACCTTCAATTGCTCTATCGGTTCAACCGTCAATCCCATTACTGACTTGCCTTGCGCCTTCTTCGGTGCAGACAACCTTTCCAGTTCTTCTTTCACCCATTCTTTGTCATTGGGCTTCAAGGAGCCTGGCGTCAAGCCTAAAAATGCACTAGTCAGTGCAGAAGCTTTGAGAAAATGCCTGCGGTCTATGTTTTTCTTTTCCATTGGTCTTTAGATATAAGGTTTTCTATTTATTGATATTACTCAGAGTAATGACATTACTTCCTTTAGAATAAAATATCAGGATCTGATTTTAGAAGCTGAAGCTTCATCCAAAAACAAAACAGTTTCAGGATGGTTCCTTAAAATTGTTCCCGGGCAATCAGTGCTTATTTCATTGTACAATGAATTGTGAACTGCTTCAGCTTTTCTGGCATCAGGAACGACACAACTGATGGCCTTGCAATTCATAATCGCTGTGATGGTTAGTGTAAGCGCTTCTTTTGGCACATCGTCAAAAGTCGGAAACCATCCTTCTCCCAACTGCTGGTTGCGACAGGCGGTATCCAATTCTACAACTTTCACCAACTTCGGATCATTAAAATCAGCCACCGGAGGATCATTGAACGCAATGTGTCCATTTTCTCCTATGCCAATACAAGCAATGTCAATTGGATGCTTTTTCAACTCTTCAGCATATCTATTCACCTCCTGATCCACATCTTCCGCATCTCCATTTAAGTAAAAAATTTGCTTGGGGGCGACATCATCCAAAATTCTCTCTTTCAGGTATTTTCTAAAACTGGCAGGATGAGAATCTGATATCCCTTTGTACTCGTCCAAATGAAATACAGTGATTTTTGTCCAATCAATTTCTTTGTTTTTCAATGCTTCTAAAAAAGGAAACTGTGAGGCACCTGTTGCCAGAATCAGATTGGCCTTTCCATTGGATTTTATAGCAGCGTTGAGTTTTTCCGCTACAAAATTTGCAGCAGCATCTCCCATATCTGAAGTTTTTTCAAAAATAGATACCTGCAAATTGTCAACTTTAAAGTTTTGTTTCATTCGTGTTTTTGGTTAAAAGAAATCAGCTATTGCAAACCATGTTGTTATCAGAGAAAACAAGATCACCGCAATAATGCTTATGTTTAAAATAGTGCCTGCTTTGTGTTCTTTCATCAGGCTTTTGTTGTTGATTAAAATTAAAATAGGGATGGCTACTGCTGGTAGAATACAAGCTTGAAAAGCCTGAGAAAACACCATCAATGCGGGAGGTCGCTCCTCTAAAAATACCGTTCCAAAGGCAAATAATAAAGCTCCGAAAATGAGGACCCTTGAATTGGTTGAGTGAATATCCCGTGGTGTACCCCTGTAATCCGCTACCAACCATGGCGCTATCAAGACTATTGGAAAAATGGTGGACAAGCCGGCTCCTGCTATACCGATGATCAGTATAAAAGCTGCTGCCTTTCCCCCTATTGGTTCAAATAAATGAATCATATCGACAGTATTTTCCAGCTTCAGTCCCATAACGTGAAGTGTTCCGGCAGCAACCGCCATGATCACACCACTTAAAAAAAGCATCATAAAAGCGGAAACAAAAGAATCTCTTTTTTCTGTTTTAAGGTCTTTGACTGTCCAGCCTTTTTCTGCTACCACTGTACTGCGCATGATAAATACTGCCGCAGAACACGTAGTGCCAGTAATGGCTGCAATCAACCCCAATGCTCCAGGTGTGTTGGGAATGCTTGGAATCATGCCTTCCATTAGGGACGACATACTAGGCTTGACCATCACAAAGACCACCACAAACGACAATCCCATAAGTACTACCAGAACAGTCAATACTTTTTCAAAAACCTGGTAACGACCATACCAAAGCAGGGCATATAATATGATGATGAAAAAGAGAATGATCCAAAATGTATTTACCTGCAGTCCGTTAAAAGCCAGTTTGATTCCCTCCTGAATTAGATCCGCCACTATGCCCATTACCCCCATCAATGCTAGCAATTCACCGATAATCAAAGCGATGATGATGTAGAGGGACAATGCCCATCCCCCTTTGAACCAGCTTTTAAAATTAAACAATGCGGTATGTCCTGAGACCAAGGTTACTTTTCCATAGGCCAGCATCAACACAAAGGTGAAAATGCATGAGAGCACAAGTGCCCAGAATAAGCCCATTCCATGCTCAGCTCCTGTTTTAGCCATAGTAGTTACACTGCCGGTACCTATGTTGTATCCGATCAAGAACAGTCCTGGGCCAACTGCACTGATGGCAATGAGCGCTTTTTTGGTAAATGTGTTTTCCAAAATATTTTTCTTTTTTAGTTCTGTGAATAAACCAACTGTCCAGCTACATAAGTTTTCTGAATCACCATTTCTCCAGCTTCCATTGTGAACACAACCAAATCCGCACGTTTGCCAAATTCTACCGTCCCTAGCTGGGTCAGCGACATCATTTCCGCTGGATTGGTGCTTGCCATTCGAATGGCATCTGAAAGACTGCATTGTGTAAAGTCCATTACTACTCCTACACATTTGCTGATAGGAGATGCCGCTCCTGCCAATACATTTTCCTTAGGCAACTTCACTACATTAGGCGTAAGCAACAGGGTACGTTCTCCCCTCACATACTCCCCCGGAGGAAGGCCCGCCAAGTCCAAAGCATCGGACACCAAAATGGTTTTTTCTGCTCCTTTGGCTTTGTAAAAACTTCTCACTTCTTCTCTTGTCAGGTGAAAACCATCGGCAATAATGCTCGGCACAATTTGATCGTTTGATAACTGAGGCCAGATAGGGTTGTGGTGTCTGTTGATCTCATTGGCACAGCCATTGCCCAAATGGGTGGCCATCTTAGCCCCTGCATCTACTGCATTTTGCACATCAACGGCTGAGCCATTGTGATGGCCAAGCGCTACCACTACTCCACTATTTACGCAGTTGCGAATAAAAGGAATAGCCCCTTCCAACTCAGGTGCCAGCGTGATGAGCTTGATCCCATTGTTGGCCGCTTTCTGAATTTCCTGAAATTCCTTCCAATCAGGAGCTTTGATGAATTTTTCCAAATGTGCACCTCTGAATCCTTTTACTGGAGAAATGTATGGCCCCTCTAAGTGAAATCCCGGAATGGACTTGCCTATTTCCGGATCTTTCATTGCTTCAGCCAAAACAGCAAAGTTTTTCTTGATCAAGGCGATATCGCTTGTGATAACTGTTGGAAAGTAAGTAGTCACGCCGGCTTTCCACAAAGCCTTTGTTGCTTTTCTCACCCCTTCTACTGTCAACCCAGGACCAGAAAAATCCACTCCCATATAACCGTTGATTTGTACATCGATCAAGCCAGGAGCTACAAATATTTGTTTGGCATTCTTGTCAGTTTCAAGGTGCTTTATCTCCATAATATTGCCATTGTCCATTCCCAAGGAAACAGCACTACCATCTGTATAAAGAATGCCTTCTACTGTGTCTGATTTTTTTGATTTGCTCATATCAAACCCGATAAATAGTGTTAAAATGATAACTGCCGTCAGTGTGTATTTCATAAGGAATTATTGTATTTGTTCTTAAAAGTATTTTTATCAGTTGATTCCACGGATTTTAATATTCCTAAACCATGCATCGTCTTTGTGGTTTTGCAGCACGATATGCCCTTTTCTCTTTTGGTGAAAATCAGGAGTATCATTGTATTTGCTCAGTTTAAAAAGAGAATCCAAACGCGCTGAACCAAATTCGTATTGAACGACCCTTTTGCCATTTAACCAGTGTTCCACATGATTGCCATCAATGAGAATCCTTGTGGAGTTGAATTCACCAACTGGCTTGACCTCTGCACCATCAGGGGCAATCATATCATACAGACAGCCCGTAAATTGAGTAGGCTTGATCTTGCCGACATAAGTGGTGTCCTTGTCATCGAGCAATTGATACTCAAATCCCAGCGCTGAATATTGTGACCCGTTGGCTGTTGACATTTCCTCAGATACATTGTACTTCAAACCAGTATTTCCTGCTTGAGTTATTTTCCATTCAAAATACAATTCGTAATTGTTAAATGTCTGTATGGTCATGAGGTCGCCCCCTTCTACCGGTTGACCATCCGGCAAAGAAGGCACCAGTCCACTGTTCAGCTTTCTGATCGTACCGTCTTCTATTTTCCAATGCTCCTTTGGTACAGTTTCTCTGCCAAGTCCACGCCATCCATCAAATGTTTTGCCATCGAACAACAACTTCCATCCGGCTTTCTTTTCGGATGCAGTCAGTATATTGTTTTTCACTTTTGCTTGCTCATTGACCACTTTTTTTTCAGCCGTATTGCAAGCAAACAGTAGCATTGAAAGTAGAGCTGAGAGGAAAGCCCGATTCATTATTCTAAAATAATTCATCATAATCAATAAGATACGTCTTCCCATTTGTCGCTGATTGCTGAGTTGTAAAGTGCTTCCAAGATGGCAATTCCAGCAACAATGCTTTCATGGCTTCTAGGTTCTACACCTGTTTCAAACATCTCTACCATATCGACATAGTTTTTACCTGTATCCTTTTTTTCTACTCTTGATTTCATTTCTACAACTCCCTCATCGGTTTCCACGAAGGTTTGCCACCCGTATTTTTTATAGGTAAAAATGAGTGTCACGAGCATTCCATTCTCATATACTAAACTTGCACTGCTGTTTTTGTTCTCATTTACATTTTTATTGATCCTTGCAGAAACCACTTTTTCGTCAAATAAATACACAAGAGGCTCTACCAAGTGTGGGCCGTAGAAATATACACCACCGTATTCAG
>CAXBNB010000380.1:0-4959 GCA_963976505.1 uncultured Reichenbachiellaceae bacterium | reverse complement strand
GTGTGACATGGTAGCTATGAATAAGACAAAGCTCATAAAGGTTAAAGTTCGATTGGCATACAAAGATGACAATGGACAATTCAAGGTAACCGTGGGCGCAACCGATGAAATCACCGTTGAAATCAGATTTCACCAGGAGCTGATACATACCGAATCGTTTAGCACCCCCTCCTCAAACGGGAGTTCAGGTATTTTTAATATAGATTTCAAACTGCCAATGAAGAAAGAAGAATAGTGGAAGTAGAAGAAAAAGATCCTAAATATGCTCAGGTAGAAGAGATTTCTAGCAAGTTCAGAAAAAGCAATAAAGCCCGCATCGGCAACATTTACTTTGCTGTAAATGATTACCAATTACCAACAGGAGGGAATGAAAGACTGGATGCCCTGTTGGAAGCACTGAAACAAAATCCAACTATGAAATTCGAAATTTCAGGACATACCGACAATCAAGGATTGGCTTCAGAAAATTTAACATTGTCTCATAAAAGAGCTGAAGCGGTAGTTGCTCACCTTGTTAGCCAGGGGATAGATTCAAAGCGGCTGATCGCCAAAGGCTATGGGGAAACCAAACCACTCGCCTCAAATGATGATGAAGAAAACGGTAGGGAATTGAACAGAAGAAGTTGCGGTGATAGAATAGCAACTATTGTACAATTTCTCTTAAATTACTATAAAAAAACATACAAATGCTCAACTCAAAAATAATAGGTACAGGTCACTATGTGCCTGATAATATAGTAAAGAACAAAGACCTGGAATCTAAAATGGAAACCAGTGATGATTGGATTGTTGAAAGAACGGGAATCCAAGAACGACGACACATAGTTCCAGGCGGTGAAGACACTACTTCATCCATGGGCACTAAAGCCGCCAAGATGGCTCTGAAAAATGCCAATCTGCAACCCGATGACATAGATTTTATAGTTTTTGCCACACTAAGCCCTGACTATTATTTTCCTGGCCCGGGGGTATTGGTACAAGAGCAATTGGGGATGAAATCTGAAATCGGTGCACTTGACGTAAGAAATCAATGTTCCGGATTTATCTATGGATTGTCTGTTGCTGATCAGTTTATCAAAACGGGTATGTATAAAAATGTACTGGTAATCGGTAGTGAAGTACACAGTGGCGGCTTGGATATGACTACAAGGGGACGTGGCGTTTCAGTGATTTTCGGAGATGGCGCGGGGGCTGTAGTGATGCAAGCCATAGACGACAACAAAGCAGGTGTACTTTCCTCTCATTTACATTCGGAAGGAAAACACGCTGAAGAATTGTCACTACTTGCACCAAGTACTACAGACTGGGTTCCTAATTTTATCGAAAGAAATGACCCTGAAGATATCAGGTACTACCCATACATGAATGGAAACTTTGTGTTCAAAAATGCGGTTGTTAGATTCCAACAAGTGATTATGGAAGCCTTGAATCATAACGGCTACAAACCAGAAGACATAGACATGTTAATACCACATCAAGCCAATTTAAGGATTAGTCAATTCATCCAAAAACAGATGAAATTGCCAGACAGCAAGGTATTCAACAACATCCAGAAATATGGCAACACAACTGCTGCATCAATTCCTATTGCTTTGAGTGAAGCAGTTATTGAAGGTCGTATAAAAAAAGGAGATTTGTTGTGTCTCGCTGCTTTTGGTAGCGGATTTACATGGGCGGCTGCATTGATTCGGTGGTAAAAGATTAGTTTTACTTTATGCGTCTCTCAGCAATAAAAACTGTACTACTCCTTGCCCCTTTTTTGTTTACAAGTGCATCGTATGCCCAAGATTTTCACCTGAAGTTAGATGACCCTACTATTATTACTGTAGGTGATTCTGTGGATAATCAAAGGCATGGAAAATGGATTTTTAAAGACCAATACAACAAATTGATGGCATTGGGCTTCTACGACCATGGAGTACAAGACAGCATTTGGGTAAGGTATGAAAACCGACGCATTCGAGAGATCCTTCGCCTCAGAGATGGCAAACGTGATGGCACTTACACCAGCTATGATCCCTTTGAAGTCATAGTATCGGAAGCCGAATACAAAAACAATGTATTGGAAGGAGAGTACATTGAATACTACAATACCGGAACCATGGGATTGCATGGTTACTACAAGTCAGGATTGAAAGACAGTACCTGGATTGAATATTCTGAATACACCATCCCAAACTATATAAAAAGGTATAAAAATGGCCAACCCCATGGACAGTGGGAGTTTTACTACCCATCTTCAAGACCACAGCGCATTGAATCTTACGCTTATGGCTTGGAAAGCGGACAATGGACCGAATACTACACCAACAAAGTAATTGGCCGCCAGTACCACTATAAAAATGGATTGCTCGACAGCCTGTATCAAGAGTACTTTGATAGTGGGCTGCTCAGTGTAGAAGGTTCATACAAGTTTGGGCAAAAAATGGGTGTTTGGATCCATATGACCCTCAACGGAAATATCTATTCCATAGGAGAATATAAGAATGAGCTGAAAACCGGAATATGGAAATATTTTCACGAGTCTGGTGCGTTACAATCTGAAGGTGAGTTCAAAAACGATCAAAAAGTAGGTCAATGGATTTACTATTACGAATCAGGGAAACTGCAGAGTATAGGGTCATTTCAGAATGATGAAAAATCCGGGCTTTGGGGACATTTTTATGAAAACGAGCAAATCCTACAAGACGAAAACTGGGATCAAGGGCGGTTGATTGACATTGGTGACTATTTTTCTATCAAAGGTGAAAGCTTGCCAAAAGGAAATTTCTTATCAGGCAATGGTGTACGTAACACCTACTATGAAACTGGTGAATTGAAGTCAAAAGAAGTTTATGCCAACGGCTATGCAAATGGGAACTGGCTTAATTTTCATGAAAACGGAAAAATAGAATCCGAAGGAAACTATGAAAACAATGTCCGCACCGGGATTTGGAAATACTACAATAGAAAAGGAAAACCGATCGGATCTAAAAATTTCGACTCCAATTAACCTTTCGGAACGCACACTCAGATGGAAATTGAATTCAAATCCTTTGCTCAACTTACAAATGAGGAGCTATATGCAATCTTACGCCTTAGGTCTGAAGTATTCGTAGTAGAACAAAATTGCGTCTATTTAGACTTAGATGATTGCGATCAAAAGTCGGAACATCTCTTAGGATTCATCGGGACTGAATTGGCTGCTTGTACGAGGATATTTGCTCCCGGAAATTATTTTGATGGTTATGCCTCTATCGGACGTATTGCCACCTCTCCAAAATTCAGAAGCCTTGGCTATGGCAAAAGAATAGTAACCGAAAGCCTTATGAAAATCTCCGAACTATACGGTCTAGACTGCCCTGTCAAAATCGGTGCTCAAGCATATTTAACAAAATTTTACAAATCGCTTGGATTCACTAGCACTCAAGAGGAATATATTGAAGATGGCATTCCGCATGTTTATATGATTTTGTAATGTCCACTCAACATATCTTTTTTTACGGCACACTCATGTGCTCAGAAGTTTATGAAGCCATCACTGGAAAACCTCTTGAAACGAAACCTGCTACCTTATGTCATTTCAAAATTTACAGCTTACAAAACAGGGTATATCCGGGCATCATTCCATCACGAGATTCGGAAGTCAAAGGGCAGTTAGCCAGTGTTGACAACAAAACACTTGATCTCCTAGATGATTTCGAAGGAGAAGAATACACTCGTACATTGGTGGAGGCAACTAGTTCAACTGGCAATATCATTAAGTCTTGGGCTTATGTTTTAAAAGAAAGCCACCATTCGCTAGCTGAAGCAGAAGGTTGGGATTATGAGAAGTTCTTAAAGGTTCATTTGGAAAACTATCTCTTATAAATTACTTATAACACGACTTCTTATTTTTTTGAACTTCAAAACCAATGACAAACTATTATATCTCAAACTTCCCAAAAGCGGATGTGAGTTAACGTTAATAACTCCGAAGGAATATCTTAACTCAGGATTCAAAATGTATTTCTTACTTGTTTTAATAACACCAAGACCAAAATCAATTGCCAGATTATTATTGTTTTTATCAAAGTTAGAACTTACTACAGGTTCTTTAGAAAAAGGCAGTTGCAGTTTGGGGCCAAAGAGCAAATAAGGAATATTGGTCTTATCACTTATTTTGTATACAAAATGCACCATGAAATCCAAACTACTTTGAAAGAGTCTGTATTTCGAATTGTCCTGCCTACGAAAATCAACCTGAGCTTTGTTGAAGGATAATTCTGCTTTTGGTGAAAATAATAGTTTTTTCGAAATAGGATATTCCATCCAACCTCCTAAATTAATTCCTACGCCATTCACAAATTTGGCATTATCAGGAAGTGATTCACCAGAAGATAAGTTTGAATAATTTCCTCCAATGCTCAATCCAAATTTAGCAAATTTTGGTTGGTTTTCAAGCTTCTTTGTTTGACCAATGCTTGCCATAGAACAAAAAAGCAAGACAATAAAGAACATTATAGATTTCATATTCAAAATTTACCTTAGAACGAATTAATAATAACAAAATTGCAAATTAGAGTCTTACGATAAAAGAAAGGATGATAGACAGTACGTCAATCATCCCTCCTTTTCAAAACTATTTGATATTAATTGGTAGTCGAATTCCACTTGATTTGTCCTGAAATATCTATTACCCTAGTATCAGGATCAAAAATAGGATAACTTGGAGAATCATAAAATACTGTCCCTACATCATAAGCTACATCAGCCGATCTGTATGTCCAACTTAGGGCTTGCCCTGATACACATATATATGGACATGCCGGGTTTGGCGGAGATACTGATACAGATTTATTTCCAGTAGGCCAACTGTCACTTTCATAAATACTGTAAAATAAAATATCTCCCTTTGCTCCTGTAGGATTTCCGCCGGTAGGATCCCAACCTGGATAATATGTATAATCTAATACATGTTCAACATTTAGAGAAGAACCC
>CAXBNB010000379.1:0-4959 GCA_963976505.1 uncultured Reichenbachiellaceae bacterium | reverse complement strand
GCAAACTGTATCGGTGTATTTACGCTAAAAACCAGAAACTGATGAATCTTTTTTATTTCTTCAGTTATCTTCTTGGACGCCACACTATAACCCATTTTCCAGCCTGTCGCATGAAACGTTTTTCCAAAAGAAAATACCCCTATGCTTTTTTCTCGCAAATATTCATTTGACAAAACAGAATGATGTTTGGCATCATCAAAAATAATGTGCTCATACACTTCATCGCTCAACACAAAGATGTCTTTGTTTTTAATCAATTCTGCCAACCTCTCAACATCGCTTTTACTCAAAATGGCTCCCGAAGGATTTTGAGGAGTATTGATGATGATCATTTTCGTTTTATTAGAAATTTTCTTTTCAACTTGCTCCCAAGGAATGGAAAAATCAGGAAAACTGAGTTGAACAGGAACAGGAACTCCCTTGTTTAACAAAACGGCAGGATGGTAGCTGTCGTAAGCGGGCTCAAAATAAATGACCTCATCACCGTCATGAACCAGCGCTGTAATGGTTGCAAATATAGCTTCAGTAGCACCTGATGTTACTGTAATGTGATCATCGGCATTGGTATGCCAGCCATGTGTTTGGTGGACCTTATCGCTAATTATTTGCCTTAGTTGGGGTAATCCCGGCATTGGGGCATATTGGTTGTACCCCTTTTTCATATAGAAATTGACACGCTCGACAAGTTCAGGAGAAATATCGAAACCTGGGTAACCCTGTGAAAGATTGATTGCACCGAAATCAGCTGCCATTTTGGACATAATCGTAAAAATGGATGTCCCTGTATCGGCTAACTTAGATTGCATTAGATTATCTTTTCCCTGGGACTTTTATTTTATAATCAGCATCACATTTTCCCTTACTGATGTTCTGTAGTTTTCCTTTCAAAAGTCGTTTTTTGAATGGGGTGAGATAGTCAGTAAATAGTATGCCTTCTATGTGATCATATTCGTGCTGAATTATTCGAGCTTTCATTCCATCAAACTCTTCTTCATGCTCTACCCAGTTTTCATCTAGATAATTGATGATCAACTTTGCAGGGCGGCTTACCTCTTCTCTGATTCCGGGGATACTCAGGCAACCCTCTTCAAACTTCCAAGGCTCACCCTTCTCTTCTACAATTTCTGGGTTGATAAAAACCTTTTTAAAATCAGACATGTCCTTTTCTTCTTCTTCATCAAGTGGACTCCCATCTACTACAAACATTCTAAGAGACATGCCAATCTGAGGTGCTGCTAAGCCAATACCTCCTGCCTGGTACATCGTCTCAAACATATCAGCAGTCAATTTCTTAACATCCGTGCTCTCTCTATCAATTTCATCCGCCATTTTTTTCAAGACCGGATCTCCATATACAACTATCGGGTAAATCATATTCGTGATTCTAAAAACGACTGCAATATTATAGTTGCACTCACTTTGTCAACATTTTCTTTTTTTCTTCTTTCGGATTTTCTCATTCCCCCATCAATCATAGATTGAAATGCCATTTTACTTGTAAACCTTTCATCTATTTCACGGACAGGAATATCGGGAAACTCTTTCTTTAGCAAAGTTATAAAACCACGCACATAAGGAGTGCTATCCGTATCATTATTCTGCAGGTTTTTAGGCATACCTATTACTATAATTTCTATAGTTTCTTTGATGTGGTATTCTTTCAAAAAAGACATCACCTGCTTGGTAGGGTAAGTATCTAAAGGCGTAGCAATGATTTTAAAAGGGTCTGTTACAGCTATTCCTGTCCTTTTCCGGCCATAGTCTATTGCCAGTATTCTACCCATAATTAATTCAGAGATGAATTGGAGCTGACCAGGTTGTGTACCCTTTTCTCCAAAGTAAGTGCCTTAGGAAATAATATTTGATTTTCAATAGATGCGTGGTGAATCAGTTCGTGATCGAACTGTTGCAACTCCTGCAAAATCACTTTTAATCGTATGTCTTTAATGTCTTCTAACCTGTACTGATGTGTAATTCCACGAATGCCGTTCATTTCGTCATCTGAATCTCCATGGTGCAGTGCAAATTCCTGAATAGAGAAATTATTTCCTCCAAAAAAGAAATCCGAAGGGGCTTTCTTGCCTTTCAGAATAGTCTCCAAAACAACTACATAATGGAAAAATCTGTCCTCTTCTTCGTGAATGTGCTTGATAAAATCTTCTACAAACAATGGCATGACAAATTTCAAATCCTTGATCATTTCAGAAGACTCCTGCTGGTCAATGTCATTGATCAACCTAAGTATGTAAGGCAATCGATCCTTGATAAACAACTGATGTGAATGTTTCAGGTATTCAATGATCAATCTGGCTGGATATTTTTTAAGCTCCTCCGCTGACAATCCTTTTTTATCATTATTCTCTAAAAGGAATTTCAGTCTAGTTTCATCAAGATTATTTTCCAGACAAACTTCACTCAGCGTCTTACTTCTGTTTTCATAAAACTGCACTCCAAAATAGTCGAGCACCTTTGCATATACAAAGTTTTCATCTACCAGAAACTCAATCGCTTTATTGATCATCTAATCCTGAATTAAAATATCTTCAAAGATAAAGAATTGGTTGGTTAGGAAAAAGAAAGATAGGACTTAGTAGCAAAACCTAGCATTATAATTAGTCAAATCATGTTTCTGGTCTCAAAATCAAAATTTAACTTTCTTAAATTGCTTTTTGTTTAACAAAATTTTGATCTTCACGTTCTAAAAATTTATTCATGTCCCCAAATTATGCATCCAATCTTAAGTGTATCAAATCTTTCTAAGTCTTATAACAGTGGATCGAAACAGCTTCAAGTATTGGCTAATATATCATTTGAGCTTGAAGCAGGCAGCACAATTTCTATTGTTGGGCCTTCAGGCAGTGGAAAAACCACCCTTCTTGGACTCTGTGCAGGATTAGATAGCGCTGATGAAGGAGCAGTATTTATTCAAAACATAAAACTAAACACCCTTACCGAAGACCAGCGGGCTCAGGTTAGAAATCAATATGTGGGATTCGTTTTTCAGAATTTTCAACTGATACCCACATTGACGGCTTTAGAAAATGTAATGGTTCCGGTAGAATTGAGAGGAGATAAAAATGCCACTACAATAGCTACAGAACTGCTGGAAAGAGTAGGTTTGAAGGATCGAGCCGATCATTATCCCAATCAACTATCTGGAGGGGAACAGCAACGTGTGGCCATTGCCAGGGCTTTTTCTAATAAACCAGACATACTCTTTGCTGACGAGCCTACTGGCAATCTCGATGAAGAAACAGGTCAAACGATAGAAGACCTCTTGTTTGACCTCAACAAACAAAATGGAACGGCCTTAGTTTTGGTCACCCATGATATCGAACTTGCCAGAAAAACCGATAAGATCATTAAACTGAAAGGTGGAAAAGTAGTAGAAGAGATATTAACTGGCTCAACAAAAATTAATTCCTGAAAACAGCTCGAATTACTTTATTTCTACTTTGTCATATTACCCTTAATGCCAATGTTTGCCGACTGGCAGGTGTCCCACAATCATTCTCAAATATGATTTCCGGCGGAGGACTGTCTTCCGAACAGGCAGGCACAAAACGGGGCGGAATTCATAATTAGGACATAGTACTGTTAATGTGCCTTTTTAATAGACCACTTTAACTTCTTCATTTATAATTCTTGAAAGCTCTTTAAGCTCACCTTTTTCGAAATATTCGTCGTGTTTTTCTAATGGCATGGTATGAGACTTTGCCTGCATGTTTACATAGTCTTGAACGAGAATGCCACTGTTTTTCCTTCGATTGATGGCTTGCCTAAATCTAGTACCACCTCCATCTGTGGCATAAGAGTAAGCTAGAAAATCCAATGTAAAATCATCTCGATGGATCCAGTAGATAAATTCATCTTCATGATCTACCCCACCGCCTTCCGGGGTAAATGTTACCTTGATTTTATGGTAAGGCTTTTTGAAAATATAGCATTCCCCTAAATATTCCTTGCGTACTGCCGGAGCATTCAATCCATAAGGAAGTTGAAAAAAGTACAGCACGGAATTAACGGATTCAACATACTTCTGCGCCCATTCTGCAGGTACATCGACAATGGAGTCATTGATAAACCTAGTGAGCTCTGTGCTATTGTACAAGATGTCTTTTATATGATAAGACTTATCATCAAACTCTCGTGTATAGGTGGTTTCACCATTATAATTCTCTGTAGAATATTGCTTGTCTCTAAATTTGAAAGAAACAATCGCTTTTTCGAAGTTTTTGCTGCCATGTACCTCTATCGCTTTGTCAATTATTTCTTGTGGGTCATTATCTGTAGAACACCCAACCAAAAAGACAAGCAAAACACCTAATACCTTTTTCATATATACCTCTAAATAAAAGTTTCTTTACATTACGCTGTGAAAATTAAAAAAGTTCAGCAAAGATTGCCAATTTATTGGGAATCATGTTTTTTGAGACCCTGAAACTAAATTGATCATCTGTTCTTTTAGCTTTTAAAAAAATAAAACCGTCGATACAATGAAAATAGTAAAATGGACGCTTAGAATACTCGGAATAATAATTATCCTACTTGGAATATTATCTCTCTTTCTTTTCACTTCAGTTGATCGTACTCCATACAAAGAAATGGAATATTATTCTAAAACGATGAATGGATTGGCATCAATAGATGCGACAAATTTAAGCTCTATAGGAGATACCCTAAAAGTTGGGTGGGCACAAGAAAGTTTAATTCCTAAAAAAATTGGACCTCTTGCCGGATATGGTGCCAGACAAGGTGCTTTACATGAAGGTGTTCACGATTCGATCTGGTCAAAATCATTCGTTTTTGACAATAGAAAGACCAAATATGCCTATGTAAGTCTCGATATGCTAATAGTACCGATGGAAGTAACCAAGTTACTCCCTCAGGCACTCGACAGCTTAGGTTTTAGCGTTGAAAATGTTTTCCTTACTGCTACTCATAGCCATTGCAGCATCG
>CAXBNB010000378.1:0-4964 GCA_963976505.1 uncultured Reichenbachiellaceae bacterium | reverse complement strand
TTTTATAAGGCTATTTGTCATACTAATTGTGGTAGTAGGATTTGTTACTGTTTCGGTGGCAGACAAGACAAAACCAGCACTGAAGGCATTAGAGAAAAAGGAATTTGATAAGGTAGAAGAGCTGCTTTTAAAATCGTTGGAAAAAGATAGTATTAATCCTGGATCAAAATATGTTTACTCAAGGCTCTATACCGAGGTAGATTTTTCAAGGAGCAACATTGATTCCGCACATTTCTTCATTCTTGCCGCTCAATCAGAATTCGCAAATTTGGATGCCAAAGACCTGGAAAGTCTTATAAAGGATGATGTATCAGAGGTGCATCTTAGTACCCAACACGCTCTAGTGGATAGTTTGGCTTATGCTATTTCTTTGAGTAAGAAATCGCTAGACGGATACGACTATTTTATCATAAATTATCCTGATGCCACACAGTACCCTGATGCAGTGAAAGCTAGAAATAATGTGGCTTTCAAATTTGCTGCTGACCAAGGCACCTGGCAGGCTTATAAAAGTTTCATGGAGACCTATCCTGAGGCCAATGAGTTAGATCAGGCGACTAAAGAATACAATAGACTGATATTTGAAGAAAAAACCAAATCGGGTGACCAAGGTGATATTGAAGCTTTTCTTGATGACCATCCAGATACGCCTTACCGTCAAAAGTTGGAAGAAAAAGTTTTTAAAGATTTAACCACCTTCGGAGAGTACAATGGATTTATAGAATTTATTGAAAAACATGACAACCCAGCTTTGCATAAAAAGGCGATGAACATGCTCTATTATCTAGATGCTGAAAATGAAGCTTATGTTAAGCTATTGAAAAGTCAACCATGGAAAGTTTATCAGGATTCTTTAAAGACTTTGGAGGAAGTAAATGCGCATATTTTGATTCCATATTATGCCGAGGATAAATATGGGTTTGCTGATTCGGAGGGGAATATGGTAATTGATTACCAGTTTGAGAAAGTCTCACCAAGTTACTATTGTGGCAATGTAACAGATGATATTCTAGATGTTACTGTCAACAAAACCCATTTATTGGTCAACCGAAAGTTGGATACCATTTATATGGGCAATTTCGATAAAATTGTTCATCTCGGTTTGGGAGTATTGAATCTCTATAAAGAGGGCAATGTGGGTGCCTTGCACAAAACAGGTTTTCAAATTTTGCCATCTAGGTATCAGGAGATATCGATGCTAAATGGAAGCTTGCTTAAGACTAAGAAATCCGGAAAATTTGGAGTGGTCTCCATCTTTGGTAAAGAAGTATTGGCCTCAAAATATGATGACATTTATATCACTGGACAGTATTTGATTGTTGAATTGGAAGGAAGGGTGTCTGTGAACCTTATCTCCAATTTCATCTCTGAGGGAAGAAAAAGTAACCTTTTCGTACCAAAATTCAAGTATGAAGAATTTGAAACTAAGGGAAAATATGTGATAGGCTTTGATGGAGATAATGAAGAGCTCCTTGATTCATTATTGAATGAAGTGGTGCCACTTGGCGAGCAGCGCATCAATACTAAATCGGATATATGGGTTGTAAAACAAATTGAAGGATACAGGTTATTTGATAAAAAGCAAGGGAAACTTCAAGAAGAAGTTTATTCAGATGTGGTGCAAAACGATAGTTGGATCGCTATGGTGGGCAATAAAAAATGGTCTGTGTATAGCAAGCCATTAGGAGAAGTACCGATTGTAGGGTTGGATTCTGTGAAGCTATTGGGCGAAGACATTGCCATGGTTTTCCGTGGTGAGAATGGAACTGCTATTTTTCCAAACAAAAAGGTGGTGGAGTTTTCTAAAAACGAAAAATTGCGTTCAATAGGTTCGGGGAAAAATACTAACGTTCACTTTTTGGTGATTAGTAGGAACGGCAAGAACATTCTTTACCGTGATGGAGAAAGGGTAATAGAATCGGTATATGAGATAGGATATGTTTCCGATGAAATATTTTCCGCAAAATCCAAAGGTGAATACGGAGCAATGGATTCAGAGGCACGTTTGATTATGAGAATACGCTACGATGCTATTGGTGAAGCAGAAAATGGTATCGCACCGGTGTTGTACAATGGCAGATTTGGCGCTTATAATTTTAACAATCGTGTGTTGATCAGCTTGAAGTTTGATGAGAAGTTAAAGCCTTATAATGAACAGTTGTTGATTACTAAAACAAGGGGAAAGAAAGGCTTGTACAATATTGAGAATGAGAATATAGTGGATAATTTGTATGACGAGATATTGTATTGGACGGATAGTATTGCTATGGTGAAAACAACTGGAGAATGGGCACTTTATGATATTTACGCTAACAAATCGTTGTTCTCTGGAATGACTGATTTTGAATATGTCTCTCAAAAAGAGCAGGAAGTAATAATCAAATACAGAACAAAAACTGGTATGGGGGTTTATAGCATGCAGCTTGGGGAATTGTTTGAGCCTACCTTCAATGACATCATCAACCTGGGAACTGAAGAATCGCCATTTTATTTTTGCGAAAAATCAATAAGAGAAGCAGGCTATTATGTAGCTGTGTATAAAAATAGTAGGGGTGAAACCCTAAGAACTCAGGCATACCGAGAAGAAGAATACCAAAAGATAGTATGTGAAGAGTAAAACTATTTAATCTTCAGAAGATCATTTTTTAGTGCTCCAATTTTCTTTTGGTAAGCGAATAACTCTACTCTTAGTTTTTCAATCGCAGCATTATTGGTTCTGATTTTTTTTGTAATCGTATCTAAGCTGGCATTTTTCTTGTTTTTAGACGATTCTAATTTTGAATTTGACCGCTCAAGTTTTCCTATTTTAGTGCTTACTTTTTTAGATTTTTTTTCATCATCTTCAATTCGTTTTTGCATTATGGTGGAATAGATGCCCACTTTAAAATCTATCATCAGGTCTTTCAGATATTGGTTGTATCGCTGAACGTTTGAATCGCTGAGGTTGTCTTTTTTCAAAGCAATATTTAAAGCAGGTTTATTTTCATTGCTCTCATCCACCAGCGAAAGGAAAACGATATCGGTAGCTAAGATTTTGTTTTCATGATGTGAGCCCTTATTGTCCAGTACAGCATGTTTTTTAATGTACCTCCACCATTCCTTTTTTAGTTTTTCATTAGACAGGTTGAAATCTGTAACAAATGCATCTTGTGTGATTTCACCAAAACTGACTGTTGCAGTATGAATGTTCAAATTAAAATCCTGAGCAAAAGTGGTTATGAAGGATATAAAAAGTAACAGAAGAGTTGCCCCGTATTTTATGTTGCGCATTATCGAATTGGTTTTCATAGTTTCAGTATTCAAAAATGTGTTATCTCCTGACGTTTCGAAAACTTTAACGAATGTTTTTGCCTTAGAGGTGGCCGTTTAATAATTCAATATGGGAAGTCTTTCATTATTCTACCCTTTGAGATATAGATAGAATAAATGAATTTTATAATTCGTCATAATTTATCCTTCAAATACATCGTATTTATTACTCCATATTCTCAAAATGAGCCACAATATTTAGAAAGAATGGTATAGTTTTGAGGAATTATAATTGAATGTATGTTTGTGACACTAGTCACTTATTCATTACTTTTAATGGTTGTAGTAAGAACGCCACATATAATAGGGACAAATGAAAAAAGACGCATCTTTTAAGGAAAAGGCTAAATACAAGTTTGATAATTTCGTTTCCAGAGGAACTGTTGCCCTGATTACATGGTTGGGAATTTTGTCTTTGGTGGTAATATTCATATTTGCACTTATCTTGATGTTGTTTGGCTTGAAGCCTCACAATCATGAGGACTTTGGCTTACTGGATTCTATATGGGCAAACCTAAATCTGGTATTGGATCCAGGAGTACTTAGTAATACGGATTCTAATTGGCTCTTGAGGGTTTATTTTCTATTAGTGACTATCGTAGGTGTTGTTGTCTTATCGACCCTGATTGGTCTTGTATCCAATGGTATTTTAACCAAACTAGAAGAACTGAGAAAAGGGCGTTCCTTTGTGATTGAGGAGGAGCATACCATAATCTTAGGCTGGTCTTCTAAAATTTTCACAATCATTTCTGAACTTATTCTTGCGAATGAAAACCTCAAAGAGGGGGTAATAGTGATACTTGCGAATAAGGATAAGGTGGAGATGGAGGATGAAATTCGCTTGAAAGTTGGAGATACTGCCAATACCCGTGTGATTTGCAGGACGGGTAATCCTATTGATGTGGATGATATATACATAGCCAATCCTTTTGATTCTAAATCTATTATCATTTTAGATAAAGACAATGAAAACTCTGATTCGCAAATAATCAAGACTATTGTAGCTATCGTCACAAACCCTAAGAGACGTGAGGAACCTTACCATATTACTGCCGAAATTCAAGACAGTAAAAACTTTGAAGTTGCAAAAATGGTAGGAAAGGATGAGGTTGAATTGATCCTTTCAGACGACTTCATTTCAAGAATTATGGTTCAAACCAGTCGTCAGTCTGGATTGAGCGTAGTTTATATCGAATTAATGGATTATGGTGGGGATGAAATTTACTTTATGGAGGAACCATCATTGGTTGGAAAAGACTTCAAAGAAGTAATTTTCGCCTATGAAGCTTCGGCCATTATGGGCTTACAATTTGCAGATGGCACTGTGGCCATTAACCCTCCTATGGAAACCATCTTTAATGAAGGAGACAAGGTAATAGGGATTACAGAAGATGATGATACATTGATTCCGTCGGGAAAAACGGATTTCATGATTCTAGAAGATCGTATTTTAGAAGGATCACTAGATGAACATAAAGAGGAGCAAATATTAGTAATAGGCTGGAATGATAGGGCGAAGAATATTATCAGAGAACTAGATGAATATACACCATTTGGATCCGTAGTAAAAGTGGTGTCTAAGTTTGAAGATGCAATTCCAATTCTTCAAAAGTTAAAGCCTACACTTAAGAATCTAACAATAGAATTTCAGAAAG
>CAXBNB010000377.1:0-4970 GCA_963976505.1 uncultured Reichenbachiellaceae bacterium | reverse complement strand
TTCCGGTTCTTCAGACAATCAAATCAACATATACGATTCATCGCTCAAATACTTAAGTAGCCTGTCGTTGGATCAAACAGCCAGTGCAATGTCTTTTTCTGAAAAAGGAGATTATTTGTTAATGGGTTTTAATGATGGTGCTATCAAAGTGTTTGAATTTTCAAATGGCAAGTTGACAGAAATAGCCACTTACAAAGCACATACAGGAGGGTTTGTGGCAGGGATTTCTATGACTAACGATCATCAAATTATAAGTGCAGGTGGAGCAGATGGCAACTTGGTTGTTTGTCAGCTTCTGGGTGGTCAGCTGAAGGAAACAAAGAGAATACAACCCAGCAATCAGAAAGTATGGGGTGCCAGCCTCAATGGTGACCTGATGGTGTTTTCCACAGAATCAGAGTCTTTTATGCTTGGTACTAATGTCTATCAATTCAACAAAGGCTTCAATTTTGTAAGTCGGGATTACACGAATTTAGATAAAACTCAGGATTTCATTTCCCTGACAATGGGTAAAGGGCTTGCCAATAGAACGGCAAGTTTTAGAGGTAAGAAATATGATTTTAGAGCACCTATAGTTCAAATGGGATCATTGTTTGCAAGCGAAGAGTCAGACAAGATTATTGTGACTTATAACCCACCAAGTGACGACCCTTCATGGCATGAGCAAAAGGGGAAATATACAGGTTTTAAGAATGGTCAGATTGTAACTCAGGTATATGATAGAACAAAAATTTACGGCTACACATTTACACCTGACTCTTTATTGATTGTAGGTGGTTCGTCTGGCTACCTGAAGGCTTTCAATCTTGATGGCAAGGTAGTATCCGAGTTTTTGGGCCATGAAGATGTCGTCTTTACGGTCAATATGTCTCAGGATGAAAAATGGATTTTAACAGGATCACATGACCAAACAGTTAGAATTTGGGATGCAAGTCTTGCAGGGAAACAAAAGAACCTTCAACCCACTGCTACTTGTTTTTTTGGTGGTAATGGGGAATGGATAGTGGTTACCGACCAAAAGTACTATATGAGTTCGACCAATGGTGGTAAATACGTCGGGTTTCATCAAAATCAGGGTTTGAGCAAAGAAGCTAAGTTTTATCCTTTTGAAAATTTTGACTTAAAATACAATCGCCCGGACAAGGTATTGGAACGAATGGGGTTGGGATCACAACGTTTAAAGGAAATGCTTTACCTCGCATACCAGAAAAGGGTACGGAAAATGGGGTTGAAAGAAGAAGATATTTCAGGTGACATCAACTTGCCAGAAGTTGTCATAAATACATTGAGTGCGACTGTCAAGAATAAATTTTACGAGCTCAATATTCAGGCTTTGGACAATGAACTGATGCTTGATCGTATCAATGTATTTGTAAACGACATTCCCATTTATGGTACAAGTGGTATCCCTGTGACGAATGAAAAAAGCAGACAAAATATTTCAAAAAAAATAAGCATTGAGTTGATGTCTGGCAAAAACAAAATTCAGGTGTCTGCCATGAATATAGCGGGTGTAGAGTCTCTTAAAGAAACGGTTGATGTGTTTTATGACGGGGAAAGACCAAAGCCCGACTTGCATGTTTTGGCTATTGGTGTATCCAACTACAAAGACAGCCAATATAACCTAACCTACGCCAGCAAAGATGCCAATGATGTTTCTAATTTATTCTTTGGTCACCATCAACGCTACAATAAAATCCACATCCA
Source organism: uncultured Reichenbachiellaceae bacterium (assembly GCA_963976505.1). Taxonomy (GTDB): domain Bacteria; phylum Bacteroidota; class Bacteroidia; order Cytophagales; family Cyclobacteriaceae; genus CAXBNB01. The sequence goes on along the minus strand of CAXBNB010000377.1, from coordinate 3,263 downwards.
TAAGTTTACTGATGCCTTGGCTCAGAAGGAATTGATATTGGCAGTGAAAGACAAACTACTCAAAACCAAAATAGAAGATGAAGTAATTGTATTTGCTGCAGGACATGGTTTACTCGATGAAAAATTGGACTATTATTTCGCCACTCAGGACATAGACTTCAACAACCCCTCAGGACGAGGGCTCAAATATGAAGAACTCGAAGGACTCTTAGATGGTATTCCTGCCCGTCAAAAATTGATGCTGATCGATGCTTGCCATTCTGGAGAGGTCGATAAAGAAGATACAAAGTTGATTGCTACTGCTGTTAGTTCGTCGAATGTATCCACTCGTGGATTTACCAAGAAACCACAGCCTGTGGGCATGGACAATATTTTTGAGTTGATGCAGGAGTTATTCGCAGACCTGCGAAGAGGCACAGGAGCCATGGTCATATCCTCGGCTTCAGGTGTGGAGTTCGCCTTCGAGTCAGCCGATTGGAAAAACGGAGTATTTACCTACGCTTTGCTCGAAGGATTGAAGTCAGGAAAATGCGATACCAATAAAGACAAGGAAGTCCAAATATCCGAGCTTAAGGATTACGTTTTTAAACGAGTTTCAGAACTTACTAATGGCAAACAACATCCTACGAGTAGGAGGGAGAACCTGGAGTTTGACTTTGTAGTGTGGTAGATGAAAATACGTGTTATAGGGTATTTTATTCACCTGCCTATTGATTTACTTTAGTAATCATAAAATGCTATATTGTTTACCCTACAAGAAAATCAGCCTCAGATTTTTAGAGCCAATTTTCACTCCAAAGGAATATAATAAATAGCGTAATGTGAAAAGAGTATTTATGTTATGATTGGTACTAAAAATAATACCGTTATGAATAAATATATACTGTTGACTATTTTGATTTCGATTTCCAGTCTTCGGCTAGTTGGTCAGAACGTTGAAGTAATGACAAATACGGGACACTCCAAAGGAAAGCTGCATGTTTCAACTAATAATAGCAATACTTTGTTGGCGACTAGTGGAGGAGATTTACAAATTAAGATTTGGGAACTAAATTCAGGCCGTGAGTTAAAAACTTTTATCAGAGATGTTGATATAAGAGATATTCACTTTTTGCCCGGAAAAAATCAATTGGTGGTGCTTGAAGAGAAGTTATATCAATTCACCCGAATTACAGTTCTGGATATCAAATCTGGAAACACGATCAATCAATTCAATATATCCAATGCTGGTTTAATAGAAGTTAGTGATGATGGAAATTATCTTGCAACATTTAAATATGATAACGCCAAAATTTGGAATTTAGCAACCGGTAAGCTGCTATATAAAAGTGAAAAAAAACCAGACTATCTGACTTTTGACTCTTCCGGAGAAAAAATTATATTCGAAGATAAAAAGCAGGCTACTTTATGGTCAAAGACTTTTACAACGGCAATTCCAGGTGCAGCGACATTCACAAAAAAAGGAGATAGGGTTATAGTTTTGACTTCTAACTCTATGGCCTACATTTTGGATGCCATCAATGGCAGTGAATTAAAGACCATTAAAATACCAGAAATTTTTGGCAATCATTTTGTTGATGTTTCGCAAGACGATAATTTTTTTGTAGCCCGTGGCAACAACAACCTAGTAAAATACTCTTTAATCAATTATCACCAATCTGGAAAGGTATATCTATCTCCTGAAAACGAAAAAAGGAAATTACAATATGCAGTATCAGATGTAGAGGTTTTGGCCAATGGAAGTGCATTGGTAGCATATGACTTGGCGGTCGATTTATGTGATTTCAGTGATAAGGTTAACCTTTCCTATAAAGGAGGGTTGACTAAGTACTCAGAAATTTCATTCTCAAATGACAATAGGTTTGCCATTGGTAAATATTCTGATGGAAGGAAGTTACGAGAGTTCTCTTTAGATCTGTATACTGGTAAAAGGATTGAACAATCTCTTTTTACTCCGGATTATGAAGGTTTTGTGACATTTTTAAACGATTCAGATTATTATTCTGTATTTACAAAGACCAGTCTTAAACTGTACACCTACCCAGAAAATAAAAACATTTCGAAGCTTTCTTACGAAGGTTATTCTAATACAAGATATTCGCTAATTGGTGGAGATAATAGATGGGTTGTGAATTTATCAGCGAGAAAAAAAGGAACTGAGGTGGTTGACATTAGTGCAAATAAATTCTTAGCTACTTTTCCAACTGTGGGTGGTGGTATTAACTCTAAAATCTCATTTTCGATTGACAATAATTATTTTATTCTGGCTTCTCCTCAAGCTCCCTCAAAGCTATATTGTATGGATATTGGTCAAAAGACTGTGCTCTGGGAAAAGGAGACTCAGGCAAGCCGAGTTGCCCAATACAGTCCTGATGGCCAATTTATTTTGGCAGGTGGTGGGAATGATGGAGTAGGAGAACTCAATTTATATAATTCTAAAACAGGGGATTTAATCAATACATTCAAGGGGCATGAAATGCCAATAGAAGCAGTGGCTTTTAACCACAACGGAAAGCAGGTTTTGTCAGGTAGTGGCTGGTTTCTGGCAAGTTCTAAAGATAATTCAGTTAGACTTTGGGATGTAGAATCAGGAGAACAACTGCAAATAATGAAGAGTCATTTAAGTGCTGTCAAGGATGTAGCGATAAGTATGGACAACAACCAAATAATTTCTTCTTCTGATGATATTTCCATCAAAATTTGGGATGCTAATAATGGTGAGTTGTTGGTTACATTATATGGACTTATTGACGCCAATGAATGGGCAATGATCACACCAGATAACTACTATTTTGCTTCCAAAGGTGGCACATCTGTGGTTCACTTTGTGGTCAATAACAAGGCCTATTCTTTTGATCAGTTTGATTTATTATTTAACAGACCAGATATCGTATTGCAACGATTAGGTCGAGCACCTAAAGAAATTATAGCGGCTTATAAAGCGGCCTATATTAAAAGGCTCAGGAAAATGGGCTTTGACCAGGTAAGAATTGATCAATTCGTTTCGGGTAGTTTCAACAAAAACATCCAAACGCCAGAGGTAATTATACCTGACGAAATCAGAAACCTTGGTATTATTGAATCAAAAATGCTAAGTTTTGAAGCCAAAGCCAGCGACCCTGGAGGAGTGTCTATAGAACGAATACATTTGGTTGTCAATGGCGTTCCAATTTATGGGGCAAAAGGAAAATTCGTAAAAGAACCTAAAAGCAGAATTATTATTCCAATAAAAAATTTAGAACTTTCGAATGGTTTTAATACAA
>CAXBNB010000376.1:0-4972 GCA_963976505.1 uncultured Reichenbachiellaceae bacterium | reverse complement strand
TCTTACAACAGTATTAGGGTTAAAAACATCAATAGAACTCGGCAACATTACCTTAATGGAAGCATTGTTGGTGGCTCTTTCCACCGCCCCAGTAGCTTTCATATTTCTCCTATAATTTTTATTGACATCTTCATCACCTTCATTCATTTTGTTCATCACAAATTGAGCATATCTGTTGGCGACATCAGTTTTAGAAGAAGCTAGTTTTTTCTCTAGGTCTGCTATTTTAGTAGTACCAGCGGTACGTACTTCAATGGTTTTTCCTGTCTTATGCATCAATCCGATATACGCACCGTTTGCTGCAATGATCTCATCACCTGTGTTAAGTGTTGCACCAGTTTTGAGGGTACTTGTTTCCCCATTGGAAGCTCTTTTTACTTGATTAGCACCTTTATTTGCTAATACTCTGAAGATATACCCCTGACCAAGAGCTGAGCAAGTCAGAAACAATATAAGCGTTGCTGTAGAAAGTAAATTTTTCATGATTTTATTTTTAATTATTTAAATACAAAATTACAATTTTTTCAGTTTAGTGAGTTCTCTACGACCTTCTTTAGTGAAAAGGTTTTTAACAACTCCAAAGTATATTTCTAAAAGGTCTCCACTTAATAATATGGCAATTATTGCCAAGTTGAATTCTAGTTTATAATCATAGAAGTTAAATACATAAACTACCATTGAAAATAATGCCAGTGCTTCTATAAGTTGAATCAATTTTGTTAGTCCGTCATACCACTTCGGTGCTATTTTGTAGATGTAACAAAAAACGATCACATTTAAGTATAACAAAAAGAATGCCCAAAAATTTGACCAGTTATCACTCATGCTGTTGATATAGTTTTCATTCAATATCATTGAAAGTGCATTGGCATGAACTACGCCACCAAACATGTCAGCATGTGCTTTGCCGGTGTACTTTGCATTCAACGGAGTAAAATACTTATCCTCTAGGGCTTGTCTGTCTCCCAAGTAACTTCCAAGGAAACAGAAAATGATAATTTTCCCATCAATTAACTCCGGCACAAAATTTTGATTGTAAACATCCTCAACATCCAACGCAAAATAGGTCGTACCAAATTTTGTAGCGCCATAATCAAATACATTTCCTTTGTAATTGATTATTTCTACATCATTCCCACGTTTTAAAAATTTCTCTGCTTTTTCTGGTGCAAACTCCATTGCCAGTTTTACTGATAAAGCATATTCCATATTGCCATTGACCAATTCTTGAGGCGCAAATGTTCGACAGTTTTTCAAATCCTCTTGAGTAGATGCGCCAGTAATAAAGTTGGCAAATGCTGTTTGGGCATGTTGGTTGAATCTAGGGTGTGAATAACCCAAAGAATCAAATTCATCATCCTCATCCGTCTGCTCTAGTTTGCTTACCAGTATAAGATTTTCTACTGAAGCAAAAGCTTCTTCCAACAATTGATCGCCGAGAGAATCTTTAGGGTTCTTAAAAAAAGTATCTACTCCTACTACTTTAGGATTGAACTGGTTTATAATGCTTATCATATAAGCAATTCCCGCTCTGCTTTCATTGCCAATATTTACCAATACAATGTCTTCTTCTGCTGTTGGTGCCTGGCGGATTTGTGAAAATACAATGTCAGTGGTTTCCATATCAGCGAATGCATCTCCAATAGGATCAAGGACGTCAAAAATCTTGAAGTAGGCGAGTTGTGAAAAACCAAACATCAACAACAATATAAATATTGTTCCTAGTATAGTATCAAGCCAGAATTTCTTAAACATAATTTGTTCGTTAGGTTGTTAGAGTTATTATTATTTGTACAACCTTAGTAACATCAAAATTAGTAAAATATAATTTATTGTTGATATAAAACAATTTATACTCGACGAACTAAGGATATTCACCCACAAACTAATGAATTTTGAAGAAAAGATTATATTGTCGGGTAACAATGTCTTGTTGGTTTTTGATCAAATTGTAAAAACGATTTATTTTTATTGGCCAATGAATTCATTGATTCTGTTTCAAGTAGAAGGTGGATGACACAAGTTAGGATTTATAAATTATTATAAAATTGAAAACCCAAAGACACACGGCTGATTATTATATTAATGGCCTTTTAGAGGGAGATAAATTTGTATTGAGCAAGTCAATTACAATTATCGAGAGTAGCCTGTTAAATGATGTGGACTTGTCTATTCAAATATTGAATGGTGTTTCTGGTCGAAGTGGATCATCAAAACGAATTGGAATTACCGGTGTACCAGGAGTAGGGAAAAGTACTTTTATTGAAACATTTGGTAATTATTTGATATCAAAAGGAAACAAAGTGGCTGTGCTTGCTATTGATCCTACGAGTAGTATGAGTGGTGGAAGTATTCTTGGCGACAAAACAAGAATGAATGACCTGAGTAGAAATGCTAATGCCTTTATAAGGCCTAGTCCTACTAAGAAAACATTGGGTGGAGTATCCAATAATACCCGTGAAAATATTTTGTTGTGTGAAGCGGCTGGGTATGATACTGTGATTGTCGAGACAGTGGGAGTGGGGCAGTCTGAGACATTGGTAAAAGGAATGGTAGATTTCTTTTTGTTGCTAATGCTACCTGGAGCAGGTGATGACCTTCAAGGAATTAAAAAGGGAATTATGGAGATGGCAGATGGGATTGTTATCAATAAAGCTGATGGTGATAATATAGGTACATCCAAGCAGGCAAAATTGAATTATCAAAGTGCTTTGCATTTGTTTGCACCATCGGAATCTGGCTGGATACCACAAGTAATGATGTGCTCATCTATACATAAAATAGGTATTGAAGATGTATGGCAAATGATTCTTAACCATCGTGACCTTCTGATTGGAAATGGTGATCTGAAAAAAATGAGAACAGCTCAAAATGTTGATTGGTTTCAAGAACAAGTTTCTCGAACACTGGTTGCAAGGATTTTTGAAAATAAAGAATACGTGAAATTGAGAAATCAGCTTGAACAGAGCGTTTTATCTGAAGATTTGAATCCCAAAGAAGCATTAAGTTTAATGCTCAATAAGATCTTTCCTAGGTGACAAGTTGCAAATTACAAAAATGAAAATAGGATTTTTGAACCTTCCCGTCTGAATCCTTATATTCATAGGATTTTTCCACCACTCCAGTTTTTTTGATTTTAATTGGATGGTTAAATATAGGCCCATTGTAAACATAGGAGTGGAATTCACCATTTTCTCCACAAGGATCAACAGAATCAGGAATACGGCTTAATAATTGGTTAGAAAAGTACCTGCCAGCTACTACAAATGGAAACTTATTTGCATCTGATGCACAGATAATTGATTTGAATTTTTCTTTGATAAAGCTTTTAGCAAGCGTTGTTGTGTCCATTTTCCATAACGGATAGATCCCTTTCAAATGAAATTCTGAAAGTAAAATATCTCGGTAGCATTTTAGGTCTTCCAGAAAATTGTCACCAAAAGCAACAAAATCAATATTCCTCTTATTTAAATCGGCATAGTACTGTTTTAATGTCTCTTCGTATTTTTCATTGGTGTTACTTGATTCTAAGTAAATGAAAGTCACAGATAGTCCAATAGACTTGGCTTGTGCCACTATCAAATCCTTGTGTACACCATGTAATCCAACTCTTTGTGTATTGGTATCTATCACAGTATGTAATTCTATTATGTCAAACTCCGGTTGAGACATAATAGACCAAAGCATATAAGATGAATCCTTTCCGCCACTCCAACTTACGCTGAGCTTTTTTTTAGTTGGGTTTTTATTGACTGTCACTTCTTTTTTTTCTCACTTTTGGTATAACCATAAGGGCAATGTTTACAATTATTTTTGCAGCAGTACCCTCGCTTTTTATGGTATTGCTCTGTAAAAACATGAAATCCATTTTCTATATAATAATCTCCTTCTCCAATGGACGGTAGCTCTTGATTTTTTCTGCTTTTCATTTGGAAAGATTCGTTATTGTGTTTGTTCATCTCGCAAACTCAAATCCAAAAAGTGGTAATTACTTGCTTCGAGGTGTTTGCCCAAAACTACAGCAACCTCTTTCTTGAATATGGGGCAATCCAACACAACAGTATGGTATTCACCGTTTTCACCACATGGGTCAACGTGTAACTTCTCAAATTCTGAAATAATATTTTTATCAATTAATCGACCTAAAAATGAGGAGCCAAGTGTTTGATTGCAGGAAACAATCATTGCTTTAATTCCTGAATCAATCATTTGTTCAACGAGTGCTATTCTATTGCCTTGCCATAATGGGAGATGTGCTTGAAGCCCTGCTGCAAGCGAAACTTTTTCTTCCCATTCTTTATGACTTTCTATGTCAATATCACCATAAACAACATCAGAAATCTTTAAATCAAACTTCAAGTGTTGAAGAGAGGTAATGAAATTTGATTCGTAATCTTGCCAACTTGAAGCAACAAATTTAATAGGAGTACCCAGTGATTTGGCTTGGGCAGTTAGTATTTCTGGTTTAAGACCATGTGACCTGGATCTATATCCTGTCTCGTTGGTTACATTCAAAAGTCCTGAAAGGGTGAAATTCCCTGCAAGCATTTTCATTAGAGCAAAACAACTGTCTTTGCCACCACTCCATGAACAGAGTAGAGACTTATGATCTGTATGATGCAATGGCAAAGACATTGTAGAATTTAGAAGTTATACGTAAGTCCAATATTGAAATTTCTTCCTCTGGTAGTAAAACCTAAAACACCAATGAAATCACTATCCAGAATATTGTTAACGGCTGCAAAAAGTTTAAGTCGATTATTAATCATTTTTTGTTGTATCAATAAATCAACAATGGAGTAGCTGTCTAGATTTACCTCTGAAGAGGGCCAAGTACTGAAGTCCTGTACTGTTCTGGCACTTGTGTAATTGTATTTGGCCGATACATGCGTGTAATCGGTCACGTCATATTGCAGAGAAAAACCAAATTTATCTTTCGGAATGCGGTAAAAAGTTGACGTTTGATCGGATG
>CAXBNB010000375.1:0-4977 GCA_963976505.1 uncultured Reichenbachiellaceae bacterium | reverse complement strand
CCGACAATCCCAAGACCAAGAACAACAAAAGGTAAAGTAATCGATCACGAAAAGTGATAAACAAGAGCAAACAGCCTGTGATCAATGCAAGCAATGAAAAAAGAACTATTGCTTTTTTCATTTGAGATTTGGTGATTGCTCCGGTTTGCACGGCACGCGTAGGCCCTTCTCTGTGCACACTGTCGGCACCATGAATGCTGTCTCCATAGTCATTGGCCAAATTGGACAACACCTGAAGCAAAACAGTAGTAGATACCGACAGCAAAAAGATGTCTAATCTAAACATACCGTCTCCGGCTGCTAGAAAAGTACCCATAAAAATACAAGAGAGTGAAAGAGGTAGTGTCCTCAATCTAAACGCTTCTATCCAGGCTTTTATATTCATAATCGGAATTAACTACATTTTTTCCGGTACATCAACCCCCAACAATCCCATTCCTGATTTTAAGGTCTTGGCTACTTGCTCGGAGAGTTTAACCCTAAAACTAACCCTATCCGGATCGGTCTCATTAAAAATAGACAACTCGGCATAAAACCTATTGTACTCCTTGGCCAGATCGAAACAATATTGAGCAATTACAGCAGGGGAATATTCCACAGCAGCAATCTTTATCTTTTCCGAAAAATCCGAAATGAGATAAATCAATTCTTTTTCAACTTTTTCAGGAACAGTGCTTTTTGAATCTATCGGCTTCTTAAAATCGATTTTCAAATCCTTAGCTCGCCTAATAATAGCCGATATACGAGCATGAGTATATTGTATAAATGGCCCGGTATTTCCCTGGAACTCTATGGATTCCTGTGGGTCAAACAACATTCTCTTTTTAGGATCTACTTTTAGGAGAAAGTATTTTAATGCCCCCATTCCAAGGGTGGTATATAGCTTCTTGGCTTCTGACTCCTCAAAGCCATCAATTTTACCCAGCTCCTTAGTATGAGCCTCTGCCGTTTGAATCATTTCATCCATGAGGTCATCGGCATCTACTACAGTTCCTTCTCTGGACTTCATTTTGCCAGAAGGCAAATCAACCATCCCGTAGGACAAGTGGTAACATCCCTGTGCCCAATCGTAACCTAGTTTTTCCAAAATAAGGAAAAGCACTTTGAAGTGATAATCTTGCTCATTTCCGACAGTATAAATCAACTTTCCCTGATTTGGAAATTCTTTGAAACGCTCGATGGCAGTACCAATATCCTGAGTCATATATACTGCTGTACCGTCTGACCGCAGGATAAGTTTGTGATCCAAACCTTCTTCTGTCAAATCTATCCACACAGAACCGTCTTCTTTTTGATAAAAAACGCCCTTTTCCAAACCGATCTTTACTACTTCCTTGCCCAATAGATAGGTTTGAGACTCATAATACAATTTGTCGAAGGTGACTCCCATCTGCTTGTAAGTCAATTCAAAACCATCGTAAACCCAGCCATTCATAGTTGTCCAAAGGTCATACACATCGGTATCGTGGGCTTCCCACTTCCTTAGCATGCTTTGGGCTTCCAGTATTACAGGAGCTTTCTTTTCCGCCTCTTCCTTTGTCAATCCACCCTCTACAAGACCTGCAATTTCTTTTTTATACTCCTGGTCAAACTTGACATAATACTTACCGGCAAGTTTATCTCCTTTCAAGCCGGACGACTGTGGAGTCTCACCATTTCCAAATTTTTGCCAAGCGACCATCGACTTACATATATGAATGCCCCGATCGTTTATGATTTGTACTTTAGTTACATTATAACCATTGGCTTCATAGATTTTAGCAACTGAATAGCCCAGAAAGTTATTTCTTAAATGGCCAAGGTGCAATGGCTTATTGGTGTTAGGAGAAGAGTATTCAACCATAAGGCTCTTACCATTGGAAGGGGCAAACCCATGATTTGTTTGTTCACTTATTTCATTGAACAAATTCAACCATGTGCTATCTGTTACAGAAAGGTTCAGAAATCCTTTCACCACATTGTAGTCAGATACCTCGTCACAGTTTTCCTTCAAAAAATCACCAATTTTTTTCACAGTCTCTTCTGGATTTGATTTTGATATTTTTAAATAAGGAAAAATTACAAATGTGTAGGTTCCTTCAAATTCCTTTCGAGTGGGTTGCAATCCCAGCTTATCAAATTCCACCTCATGATTAAAAAGTTCTTTTAACGCCTGTGAAATTGTTTTTTGTATTTTTATTGCTATGTTCATACCTCTGTCCCTGTCAAAAAAGAAATGCAAAGGAACACATTAGATACTTATGGTCAAAAAATAAATCTGGATTAGACTGTAAAATGTATGGGTATCTATTTGGTATTTTCCTTTTTTTCTGATATTTGCGGGCTAAATTATTTTGAATGCACCTCACTACTTTGAATGAAAAGTTACTCTGACCTTGTCGAACAAACCTTTGAATTTCCCACAAAGGAGTTTAAAGTTAAAAAAAACAAACTGTTGTTTAATGATGTCGATCTGACAGCCATTATAAAAAAATATGGCACTCCGTTAAAATTGTCTTATCTGCCTAAGATAAGTGAGATGATTCAGTACGCAAAGGAGATTTTCAATAAAGCCATCGTCAAAAAGAAATACAAAGGGAAATACATTTATTGTTATTGCACCAAGTCTTCACATTTTGAATTTGTCTTGGATGAAGCGCTAAAGAACGATATCCATATCGAAACATCATCAGCTTTCGACATATACATAGTAGAGAACCTTTTGGCAAAAGGAAAAATCACCAAAGACACTTATGTTCTTTGTAACGGTTTCAAAAGAGACCTTTACAAAGAAAAGATTACTAACCTTTTAAATGATGGCTTCAAAAATTGTGTGCCAATCTTGGACAATCTTAAAGAATTAGACTACTATCAAAAAAATGTAACTACAGAATTTCAAGTAGGTATCAGGGTAGCATCAGATGAAGAACCCAATTTTTCATTTTATACTTCTCGCCTTGGCATCCGCTACAATGACATTGTAGATTACTACAAAAATGAGATAAAAGACCATCCAAATACCAATCTCAAAATGTTGCATTTTTTCATCAACACAGGTATTAAGGATACAGCATACTACTGGAGTGAGCTGAGTCGCTTCATGTACAAATATTGTGAACTCAAAAAAATATGCCCTACGCTAGATTCAGTTGATATCGGAGGTGGGTTCCCAATCAAAAGCTCGCTGCATTTCGAATATGATTTCGAATACATGGCAGAGCAAATAGTGGAAAATATCAAATGGATTTGTGAAAAAAATCATGTCGATGTACCAGACATTTTCACTGAGTTTGGCAGCTTCACGGTAGGAGAAAGTGGTGCTACCATCTATTCGGTATTGGATCAAAAACTCCAAAACGACAAAGAGCTTTGGTATATGATGGATGGTTCGTTCATCACCAACCTTCCTGATGTTTGGGGTTTGAATCAAAAATATATCATGCTGCCTATTAATCACTGGGACAATAATTTTCACAAAGTAAACATTGGTGGATTGACTTGTGACAGCATGGATTATTACGATTCGGAAGCGCACATAGCTGAAGTGTTTTTACCAATGTTTGACGAAACAGAAACGCTGTACTTTGGATTTTTCCATACAGGAGCTTATCAGGAAGCTTTGAGTGGGTATGGAGGCATACAGCACTGCCTAATTCCTGCGCCGAAACATATAGTTATTCAAAAAAAGGAAGATGGGACACTTGAGTCAAGCGTTTTCGCAGAAGAGCAAACCAACGAGTCAATGCTAAAGATTCTGGGGTATTCAGAAAAATGAAGTTTACCTTTGGTCATCTAAATTGTTTAAAATGCGTAAATAACGGATAAAAGAATAAGTGAAAGGCAGCCTCGTAATTATTCCTACTTATAATGAAAAAGAAAATATTGAAGATATCATTCGTACTATCTTCGGTCTTGAACACGATTTTCATATTCTAATCATTGATGACAATTCACCTGATGAAACTTCCAAAATAGTACAAGGACTACAAAGTGAGTTTCCCAATCTATCTATCATCAACAGAAAAAATAAATCAGGACTAGGTACGGCTTATATTGAAGGCTTTAAATATGCCTTGAAAAATGACTATGCCTACATCTTTGAAATGGATGCCGACTTTTCCCATCCACCAGCTGATCTCATCAAACTTCATAATGCCTGTCACAACGATGGCTTTGACATGTCAATTGGTTCGAGGTATATCTCAGGAGTTAATGTGGTGAACTGGCCGATGGGTAGGGTACTGATGTCTTACTTTGCCAGTTTGTATGTCCAATTTATCACTGGACTACCGATCAAAGATGCTACCGCTGGTTTCAAATGCTATACCTCAAAAGTGCTTCAAACAATAGATCTAGATAAGGTTAAATTCGTGGGTTATGCCTTCCAAATCGAAATGAAATTTCTCGCCTGGAAATATGGCTTCAAAATCAAAGAAGTGCCAATCATATTTACAGATCGAACCAAGGGGACATCCAAAATGTCTTCCGGCATATTCAGAGAAGCAGTGCTAGGTGTCATCCAACTCAAAATCTCCAGCCTTTTTAAAAAATATCACCACAACTGATATAAATCATGTTGTTATCGTCTTTTTCTATTGAAACATAACGAGAATCAATAGAATACGAAAGCCACTCAGGGCATGCGTCCGTAAATTTGTGTATAACTTTTAAACAAATAAACACATGAAAAGCAACACATTAATTATCGATAAACTCAACCTGTTATTAGCAAATTTTCAAATCTATTACCAAAATCTTAGAGGGTTTCACTGGAACATTCAAGGCCGTGAATTCTTCGAACTGCATGTCAAATTTGAAGAATTATATACAGACTCAGCCATTAAAATTGACACCATTGCAGAAAGAATACTGACCGTCGGCGGAGTGCCTTTGCACGCTTTCGAAGATTACTTAAATACTGCTGCGATTGCTCCTGTGAAAAATGTTCATAACGGTGAAACTGCTGTAAAAACAATAGTAGCCAATATTGAGGCGCTA
>CAXBNB010000374.1:0-4978 GCA_963976505.1 uncultured Reichenbachiellaceae bacterium | reverse complement strand
TAAGGTACATTCCAGAACAATACCGAAAAAACCTTCCAAATACTGGCACTATAGAGTTCAAAGGTCAATACTTAGGTTTTCCAACAGATTTCGTCTCCCATGGAACATTTACCATGGCTGCTGGTTTCATAAAATCAGATTTAAATTTCAAGTTGGAGAAAGGAAAAAAAGCCCAATATTCAGGTAACCTGGTTCTAAAAGATTTTGATTTGGGGAAAGTCTTCAGCAATGAAAAACTTCTTCAGAAGATATACTTCAATGGCAATATCAAGGGAAAAGGACTTGATGCAAAAGATGCAATTTTGCACCTCAATGCAAAGATTGATACAATAGGGATAAAAGGTTATAACTACTCCAATATATACGCCAATGGAGACCTGGCAGATGGCTACTTTGAAGGAGAGTTAAAAACCAAAGATCCCAACCTAGCTTTTGATGGTCAAGTAAATATTGATATCCGAAACCATAGAAATAAAATAAATATTAGTGCGTGCCTGGATGCACTCAATCTGCAGCCACTAGGCCTTTCAGAACGAGACATCTTTATTTCTTCGCATATAGAGGTGGATATAAAAGAATTTCACATTGATAGCCTCAAAGGGTTCATTAATCTCAAAAGCCCCAAGCTCATTATCGACTCTGACAAACTAGAGTTGGACTCAGTGAAATTCTTGTCATTCTTAATTGGTGATGAACGTACCGTTTCATTAGAAACCGATGGACTTAGCGCAGAGGCAAAAGGAAATTTTAAAAACAGTACTGTCTTAAGTGAATTCAATAAACTGTATAAAGAACTGTGGCTGAATATTCAAAACAATCAAGATAGCCTAGATCTATATTACAGTCAAAAACAAGAAGAGATCGAGAATTTTGAAGTAGCATTGAAAATAAACTTAAAGGATGCCAACAAATTTATCCAACCCTTCTTTCCCAATATAAATTTATCTAAAGGCACCCATTTAGAAGGTCATTTCATTTCAGACAAAACATCAATTCTAAGCATTAACACTAACGTAGATAGCCTTACAATCAACAATAATTTATTTCTTCAAAACCAACTCGATTTCTCCATCTCGAAGAAAAATGCTCACAGAAATACCCTCTCTTCTTTTTTCATATCTTCTAAAGAGCAAAATTGGAATGGCAAATCACGAACAGACAACATTTATTTAGAATCCATATGGTCCAACAATCATGTTGACCTTGAATTAAACCTAGACCAAACCGAAATTGACAATACGCTCAACCTCAAGGCTACAGTCGATTTTTTACAAGATTCAATTAACTTTCACTTCTTAGAATCAGACATACAGGCCCTAGGAAAGTATTGGAATTTTGACAGTACAAATCAAATAGTTTATGTGAACGACAAATTTGATTTCTACAATGTAAAACTAATTCACGGTATTCAATCACTATCGTTCAATGGGACGTTCTCAAACAATGCCAGTGATCAGCTTCACGTTGATATTAGAAAATTTAGCGTGAGCAGTCTCAATTCTATTCTTCCCATCCAAATAAGCGGAGTGGTGGATGGAAATATTGACATCAACAAATTAGAGAACGACGTACTTATTGAAAGTAATCTCCGTGCAAAATCTTTCTACATTGAAGATTTTCTTGTGGGAGATATTGATTGCTTTTCCGATTGGGAAAACAACAGAGATAGACTGGGAATGGATTTCACTGTAAACCGAGCAAACAAAAGAATAATAGACGTAAATGGATACTTTTATCCTAAAAAAGAAATCAACCAGCTCGATATGTCTGCTGTTTTTGATAGTGCCAACTTAAACATAATCCAGCCATTTGTCAAAGATCAATTTAGTAACCTTAGTGGATTTGCATCAGGAAAATTTAGCATCACTGGCAATCCTTCTTCCCCTGTTCTTGACAGTAAAGATGCCTCAGGGAAAATCACGAAAGGAACGATCAAAATAAATTACACCAACACCAATTATTCATTCTCAGGAGGAATCTTATTTAGAGAAAATCAAATCGGAGTAGATAACCTCATACTGGTAGATGCACTGAACAACAAGGCCACTTTTGACGGGGGTATTTTTCATGATGGTTTTCAGCATTTTGTACTTGATATTTCTGGTACTTTTCAAAATTTCAAATTATTGAACACAGGCTCAAAAGACAATAAACTGTATTATGGGACTGCCCATGCCACAGGAGATATCAGTATTTTAGGTGCAGTCAACAACCTACAAATTGATGCTCGTGCAAAAACAACCAAAGGCACAAGGATCTCCATTCCAATAGGAGAACTATCTGAGTACAGTGTAGAACAAAAAGAATACATTTCATTCGTTGACCTAAAAGATCCGGAACATCAAAAAAGAATGACTGAAATTGCCAAGGAAGAGATCAACTTAAAAGGTTTAAAACTTGATTTTGATATCGAATTAACAAATGATGCTTATACCGAGTTAATTTTTGATGTAAAGGCTGGAGATATAATCCGAGGAAGAGGAAGTGGAAATATTAAGCTCCAGATAGACCCGTATGGTGACTTCAATATGTTTGGTGACTTGCAAATAGAATCCGGAGGTTATAATTTCACGCTCTACAATATTATAAACAAAGAATTTGATATTCAAAAAGGCAGCAGCATCTCTTGGTATGGAGATCCTTACGGAGCAAAAATGAATATCAACGCTCAATACAGGCAGTTGGCATCACTTGCCCCAATACTTACTGGTGTGGATGCCAATGACTCACCTGATTTAAGAACAAAATACCCATCAATTGTTGACCTATACCTCAAAGGAAATTTACTGTCACCAGAAATAAGTTTTGGTATCAACATTGAAGATTACCCAGATAATATTAGTCTTAGTGGAGGAGGTAGAATTCCCTTGGATGCCCAGATAAGTGCATTTAAAAACAGATTGGCCGCCAATGAGCAGGAGATGAAACGTCAGGTTTTTAGCTTGGTCATTTTAAGAAAATTTTCGCCTGAAAACAGCTTTCAGGTAAATGGATCTCAAACTTTCGGTAATAGTCTTAGCGAGTTTGTATCCAATCAGTTGAGTTATTGGGCAACCCAGGTAGATGAAAACCTAGAGGTAGATGTAAACCTTCCAGTGCTGAGCGATGAAGCCTTCAACACCTTCCAATTGCGATTGTCCTACTCATTTTTGGATGGCCGTCTAAAAGTAACCAGAGGTGGTGGATTTGCAAACAACAGCACCAACAACAGCTCTGACCTATCCTCAATCATCGGAGATTGGACTGTAGAGTATCTACTCACTCCAGATGGTCGATTCAGAGCAAAAATGTATAGCCGATCTAACATTAGTACTGCAGCCAATCGTGAATTAGGTGAAAACAGTACGGAGACGGGATTTAGCCTTCAGTTTGTCAGAAGCTTTGATCAACTCAAAAACATCATTACTGATTCAAGAGATAAGAATCGGCAGAATAGTGAAAGTGACAAGTTGAAGTTAGACAAAGCACAAGGAATTCGTACAGAGGACGAAGAAAGCCCAGTTTCTAATAGCAAATAAAGATTTGCCTACAATAAATTTTCTGATAGTTTATTATTATGTATTTTTAAGTAATTGATTTTTCCACCTTTTAATTCAAAAAAATGCATCTAAATGAATTCATGAAGTCATATGCTGAAGAGATTAAAGGAAACTACTCTGAATACGATGACGAAAGGTCTGTTATTATAGTTCCTCTGAAAGATGACCGATTTCAAGCTGTCATAGCAGAGATCACAGAAAAAGAGCAAAGGATAAACATTTCTTCCAAAGTATGTGACGCAGAAGAAAATCTAGACATAAGGGAATTATTGATCGAAAACCACAAATACCCCTACTGCAAATTCTCATTGTCTAATGGTTTTCTAAAAGTAGAGTCAGTATTTAATACTAAAATTTTCAATGAGGAATTGTTAAAAAAAGTAATATTAGATGTAGCCAATCTTGCTGACGACTGGGAATTCAAAATCACTGGAAAAGACATTTTTTAATTATTCTAAAATAATAATCCTTTATACAGCTGCAAAGTTCAGCCTATTCATTCTTAATTGCTACATTTGCCATCAACAGACCGCCTTATCGCTCCTTTATGGAGAGGAAAGTCCGGGCAGCATAGGGTATCGTACTTCCTAACGGGAAGTTGTTCTTTTATAAGGGCAAAGAAAGTGCAACAGAAAATATACCGCTTCTTCTGACTTGTCAGAAATGGAGTAAGGGTGAAATGGTGGAGTAAGAGCCCACCGCATTTTAAGTGATTAAAATGGCAGTGTAAACCTTACGAGCTGAAAGATCAAATAAATCCTGTTTAAGACGACCCGTTTTATCTCAACTTGTTGAGAAGCAGGAAGGGTAGATTGATAGACTCTGCCAGCAATGGCAAAGCCAGATAAATGATAAGGATCCATTTATGGATACAGAACCCGGCTTATAGGTCTGTTTTAACATAAGAGTAATTTGCATCTAAAGTCCAGCAAAGAAACGATGACATTCAAGCATGATAACTAAATCAAGCTATTCATCTGTTAAACATGAAAAAGTACAATAAGTATGGCAAAGAAAATATTGATTATAGATGATGAAATTAGTATTAGAAATACCCTGCGTGATATTCTTGAATATGAAAAATACCATATCGAAGAAGCTGAAAATGGTAAAGTAGGGTTAGAAATGATATTGCAAAACGAATATGATATAGTGCTTTGCGATATTAAAATGCCTGAAATGGATGGTATGGAAGTACTAGAAAAAGCCCAGGAATCTGGAACAAATGCACAATTCATAATGATATCCGCCCATGGCAATATCGAAACTGCCGTTGAAGCAACTAAAATTGGTGCCTTCGATTTTGTTCAAAAACCACCGGATCTTAACCGATTGCTTTTAACCATCCGCAATGCAAGTGAGAAATCTAATCTGGTAACAGAGACCAAAACCCTCAAGCGAAAAGTATCTAAATCCATGGAAATTGTGGGTGAATCTGA
>CAXBNB010000373.1:0-5002 GCA_963976505.1 uncultured Reichenbachiellaceae bacterium | reverse complement strand
AAAAAAATGATTGACTATTAAATCTGAATTAGAATTAATATCAATCTACGTATAATGCAAAAAATGATATTAATTATTCAATTTACCGCTTTACAAGCCTTTCAAATCATAGTGGCATATGCCTCAAAATTGCAATCAATATATTCAGATTATCATTACGTTATAAATGTGAAATAAATCAAAATACGCTACGAGTCACAAAAGCATTTTCCTCAATGAATTCTGTATTTTAATATTCATCCTTTGACTTTCTTACATAACCAATTGTTTTATACATTTGCCGCCAATGAGCTTTCTTTATCCTACTTTTTTATGGGGCCTGCTTGCACTGGTCATACCGATAATCATTCACCTGTTTAATTTCAGAAGAGCTAAGAAAATATATTTTTCTAATGTTAGTTTTCTTGAGAATGTAAAGGAGAGCTCTAGTTCTAAACTTAAAGTAAAACACCTTCTGGTTCTACTTTGTAGGTTGTTGGTCATCGCTTTTCTTGTCTTTGCCTTTGCACAGCCTTTTTTACCAGGCAATGAAAAGGGGATGAACAGTTCACTTGTAAAAATCTACCTCGACAATTCACAGAGTGCCTCCAATATTTCTGACAATGATTTGAGTGGCCTCAATAATGGCATTTCCTTTCTGGAAAAAATAATAGACCTCTACCCCAACGAAACAAAGTTTCAAGTCGTTACCAATGACTTTGCTCCCTCTTCGATCAATCCTAAATCAAAAGAGAAAGCACTTGAACTCGCCACTGAACTAGACTACTCTTACCTTACACGGTCTAAAACTGAAATTGTAAACAGGGTGAACCCAGCCAAAAACCTAAGCCAACAACAGGACATATACGTCATATCTGATTTTCAAAAGTCAGCTTTTTCGGCAAATCATACTATTCCCAAAGATTCTGTCAACAACTATAAGATCATTCCTCTACAATACACTGCTCACAATAACATCTATATTGACAGCATATACCTTGAGAATCCATTTTTAATCTCCAATGAAGTAAACAAGCTCCATGTAAAAGTAAAAAACATAGGGACTGATGACGCCAGTGATATCATATTGAAGCTTTTTGTCAATGAAGAACAAAGCGCCTCAGCAAGCATAGATATTGATCAAAACGCAAGCTCAGAAATCATATTTGACTTAAACTTTGAATTGGGAGACCTCAATCATTGTAAAATCAGCTTTGAAGATTTCCCCCTCACATTTGACAATGAATATTATTTCACATTGAACTTACTTAAGAAAATCTCTATTTGTGAGATTCAATCAGCGGATACAAAAAACTACATTGGGCAAGTCTTTTCTGAAAACGAACTTTTTGACTTTCACACGTTTGAAAATGGCTCTGTTGACTACAATACGGTTCAAATGGCAGACATGCTGATCATCAATCAATTGTCAAGTATTGACAATTGCATTCTGAATATTGCGAAAGATCTTACAAACAAAGGCAAGTCAGTCTTCATAATTCCTGCCAAAAACCCAGATAGTTTGAGCATCCAAGCGCTTTTGGGTCAAGGGGTGAAAACGTTGGATAAAGGAGCCAAACTGGCATTGGAAAATCCTGATGTTTCCAATCCATTTTTCGAAAACATCTTCACAGAAATAGACAACAAAACCGAAATGCCAGATGCTACTAATATCATCACCTGGTCACCTGTAGGTATTGATGTCTTGAAAACAAAAAACGGATTGCCCTTTTTGACCAAAAACCAAAAGAAAGGCTCTGAGGCGAAGAAGAGTACATTCCTGAACAACGCATATCAGGCAATAACCTGATTCTGGATATTCCAAAATACTTGCTCACTCCTGGCTTTTATGACCTTCAATACAACGGTGTTACAAAAAATGTATTGGCTTTCAATTATTCTAAAAGCGAATCCGACCCAACTCAACTATCCATAGAGGAAGTCTCAAAAGCTTTTGACCAATTGAAAAATGTGGAAATAATGGAAAGTACAGATGCCGACTCATTCAGCAAAGAAATGAAAGAAAGGTATCAAGGCATTAATTTATGGAAATATGCCTTAGTTTTGTCACTGATATTTTTATTAATAGAAACCCTCTTCTTAAGATTCTTATAATGGACATAGTCTTCAAGGAAGTTAGAATAATAGACTCCAAGTCCCCATTTCACAATACCGTACAAAACATCCACATCAAGGATGGTAAGATTGATAAAATAGGCAACACCAATTTCCGATCAGAAAAAGTAATTGATTGTAAGGGAATGAAAATATCAAACGGATGGTTTGATATGCGTGCCAATTTCAACGATCCCGGACTGGAACACAAAGAAGACATTCAATCAGGTTGTGACGTAGCAACTGTAGGAGGCTTTACAGGTGTCGCTACACTTCCCAACACTGAACCTGTCATTCAGACCAAAAGCCATATCGAATACATCAAATCCAGAAGTTCGATGTTTCTACCGGATATATACCCAATGGCTGCCCTCACCACAGACACCAAGGGTGAAGACCTTACAGAAATGATCGATTTGCACCATGCAGGTGCCATTGCCTTTACTGATGGTGAAGTGCCATCTTGGAGTACAGACATTTTACTTAAATCTCTCATTTACCTGCAAAAAATAAACGGGCTCCTGATAAACAAACCAGAAGACCGAATGTTGACGCAATTTGGCGATATGAATGAAGGGGCAACCAGCACCATGTTAGGAATGAAGGGCATGCCGGCGTTGGCAGAAGAACTCATGATCAAAAGAGATTTAGATATCTTGGAATATACCGGAGGCAAGATTCACTTCTCTAATATTTCAAGTCAAGGAGCTGTATCGATCATTCGAAAAGCCAAAAAGAAAAACATGAGTGTAACTTGTGATGTTTCCATTCATCACTTGATCTACGACGATTCATTTTTGATGAAGTTCAACACCAACTTCAAATCCAATCCTCCTTTCAGAAGGACTGTAGATCGCAATGCATTGATAAAGGGAATAAATGATGGTACTATTGATGCCATCGTGTCTTCTCATACGCCGCAAGACGAGGAAAACAAAAAACTGGAATTTGACAAAGCAGCTTTCGGTTTGCTGGGATTACAAACTTTCTACTCTCAACTGATTCTTCTGACAAAACACATAGATCTAGACACTTTGATAGATAAGATTACCACAGCTCCAAGAGCTATCTTAAATATCCCCACCAGTACCATTCAAGAAAAAAAATCCGCCAACCTTACCTTGTTCAGTGAAAAAGAAGAATGGGACTTCAACGAGAAATCTAACAAGTCGAAATCGACCAACTCTCCTTTGTACAACACAAAACTAAAAGGCAAAGTTATGGCAGTGGTGAACGGAAGTAAATTTTACATAGACCCTTCTATTTAACCTATGAAATTGAACGACCCATTAGTTACTATTCCTGCCAAATTCGGAGTATTCGGAGCAATAATGGTAATCATCATGTTCTTCGTCTTTTACTTTTCAGGGTCAAACCCCTTGATGGAAATGGGCATGTTCGACTTTTTCATCATCCCTATATTTCTCTTTTTTGGGATTAAAGAATATAAGGATACTTACAACAATCGCCTGCTCGAATTTTGGCAGGGTATGACAGCCGGGTTCGTGGTGTATTTCACCCTTGCCTGCCTTACTTCCGTTTTCATTTTCTCATTCTTGAGTCTATCCGACCCAGAAATAATGGAAAACTATACGGCAGACCGTTTGTCGATTTTGGAAGAAAAAAAAGAAGCAATAATCAAAGAAATGGGTGAGTCAACCTTTATTGAATCTCAAAAAGAAGTTCAAAACCTGACTATCGGTGATTTAACATTCGATAATTTCCTCAAAAAAACTTTCGTTGGTTTACTGCTCACCATCATGATAGCAGTAATCATGAAAAAGAAACCACCTGTGGAAGACAAAATTTAACTATCAACTTTTTTTGATTAATTTAACCTACTAAATCAAAATATCATGGAAGAAGAAGAAAAAAAAGATCGTAATTCAGAAGCACTCAAAACAGGTGTAATCCTTGGACTGCTTTCAATCATAATTTTGGTATTGGCTTATATTGTAGACATTACCCTTCTTGGCGATTGGAAACTTGGCATTGCAACGTCTGTACTATCACTTAGCTTGGTTAGCTATTTGGGCATCAAGTTTAGAAATGAAGAGTCTGATGGGTTTATGAGTTTCAAGCCATCTTTTCTCTACAGTTTTGTCGCATTCTTTGTTTCAAGTATCATTTCAGCAGCATTTCTTATTTTGTTGTATGAGGTAATTGATCCTGAAGCGCCAAAAATATTAGCAGATCAGGCAATCGAAAATACAGAAAAAATGATGAGAGGATTTGGTGCCCCTGAAGAGAAAATAGAAGAAACGCTAGAGCAACTTGATGGTCAGATGGCTGAAAGTTTCTCCGCTGTTGGCATCATGAAAAACAGTTGGGTGTATTTTATCTCATCTGCCGTATTGGCCCTAATCACTGGATTAATCATCCGAAAATCAAAGCCAGATTTCGAGTAAAAAAATGACCAACTCCCCCGATATTTCTGTAGTGATTCCTTTGTACAACGAAGAAGAATCGCTCAATGAATTGTGCACATGGATTCATACGGTTATGGAAACCAATGGATTTTCCTATGAAACATTACTCATTGACGATGGCAGTACGGATACTTCCTGGGCTTGTATTATGGAGCTATCGGGTAAATTCGAATCTGTAAAAGGCATCCGGTTCAACAGGAACTATGGCAAGTCCGCTGCACTAAACACGGGTTTCAAACATGCCTCCGGAAATGTGGTGATCACTATGGATGCGGACCTGCAAGACAGCCCGGATGAAATCCCAGGATTAACCAAAATGATCGTAGAAGACGGTTTTGACATGGTATCAGGATGGAAAAAGAAAAGGCATGATCCCATTTCTAAAACCATTCCTTCGAAGTTCTTCAATTTTGTAACCCGCATGTTTTCAGGCATCAATTTGCATGATTTCAACTGCGGACTAAAAGCCTATAGAAACA
>CAXBNB010000372.1:0-5004 GCA_963976505.1 uncultured Reichenbachiellaceae bacterium | reverse complement strand
TGTTGTGATATGCTATAAAAAGAACAACTGATTAGTATCACGAATAACCCGTAACCAATTTTTATACTTGCTTTCATCTTATCTAATCTTCTAACCTTTCGGCTTCCATGCCTCTGACAGGAATATTGTGTTGGTCAGCAAATTCAGCGATCACTTTACTCAATTGCTTTCTCCAACCTTCAATATTTGTTCTCTCAAATGGTGCTAACATGTATTCCAAACCTTTGCGACGGTCTGCAAAATGATCTTTCACATCATCATATACATGGAGAAAATCTTTACCTCCAACACTAGCTCCTTTTGCTAGACGACTTTTGCCCCAAGTCGCTGTAAGTGCGCTCCACATTTCATTCTGTTCTTGAAGTATTTTTCCTGACAATTGATGTGCTTCTACCAATAAACTAACCGCTTGATTGTCACTACTAGCCTTTGAAGCTTTCACCAGATAATCTTCGACCTTCGCCAGGTTGATTACCATATTCATAGTATATCTTTCTAAAAACGCAATGGAAAGCAGTACTTCCAGATTGTAGCTATTGTACCTTACTCGTGTAATATTTCGCGTTAGTTCAAGGATCAGTCGCTCACTCTTTTCAAGCAACACCTTCGCTTCATTGATTTTTTCAGCGTATTTAACAGAAAAAACAGGTTCGAAGCTTAAATCTTTAGCTGATGGAATCATGGGTGGGTCTATCAAAAGGTCTTGCATTTCTCCTCCTACTCCTTTTCCTTTAGAATTTCCATATCCCTTGACGCGCTCCACAGACTCTTTTCGATCCCACAAATCCTCATAAAACCTAGCTCCTTCCTGTAATCCAATATAGGTTTCTACCATATCGGGACTATCCATTCCGTAAAACAAATCCATGAAATCAACGGTGTTTTGCTGAATTGAAGGAGTGTTTTGGGTCCAGCCATATTGACTTACGGTAGCCCAACCCAACCAAAAAGTCTCTCCATGCAGACCTGCATCATCCCAAGCAGCAGCAAAAGTACCAATGAGGTTTGCACCGTCTGCTTGTTTGTTAGATATATCTCTGAAGGCATCATTCAACCTTCCATTTATCTGACGATCTCTGTATGTAGTTGGAAAATAATTTGGAAACAGGTATTCTGCTCCCTGCATAGAACTGTATGAAAGCTGATCAATCCCAGCCTTAGTTTCATTAATAGACCATTCCTCTGTTTTATGAGGTCCCATGATCGCATCAATTACATCACTTGGAACTTTTGAAATATCTGATGGCAATAATGGATATTCTACCCAAGCCAATACCCTTCTATTCCTTTTTTTCATCCACTTATTCACATTTTGCAAATATTCCACCCAAGCCATACTGCGGTTTTTTTCATTGTACTCATTTTTGCACTCATCGCAAATACCAGCATAATACACTTCATCTGTGGAGACAAAGAAATAATCCACTCCAGGTGTAGCATCTATCATGTCTTGATACATGTCGTAAATAAGCTCCAAGGCTTCCTCCTTGCACATACAAGCCTGAAAGTTGCTCACTTCGTCTGCTTTTAAATGTTCGAACTCTTTATGTTTCAAAACAAACGCCATGTGAGCTGGTGCTTGCACATTAGGCACGAGCTGAATAAACCTGTCTAATGCGTATTTGGTCAATTCCTGCATTTCTTCTTTAGTAAATGCATCAGGGCTACCAATTATTGGATGAGATGGGTATTCGTATTTGTCTTCAATTTCAAATGCAATAGCATTTATTTTAAAATAGGCTGACCAATCTATGTATTTCTTCAGGGTAGCCATTTTGTCTCTATGGTGTTTGGTATCCCAGTGGATAAACCTAAGCTCCAAATCCGGCCAGTCAGTAATCGTTCCAATTGGTATTTGAAATTTGCCACCCGGTGTAGGTTTCATCAGCTGCAGAAAACTTTGGACGCCATAAAAAAGACCTATATCATCATTTCCTTCAATCGTAACACTTCCATTTGATATGGTGATCTTATAAGCCTGTTTTGAATTGGATAAATTGGCAATTCCTTGCTTCTTTATTGACCTTCAACTCTACTATTCCAGATCCCTGACCCGAAAATTTTAAATGGTGCAACTCTTGAACTCTTTCTGTAAAACTATTTGTGACTTTCTTGGAAATAGATTTATCAAATCTTAGTTGCCATGAATCATCAATGTGTATGCTTTTATTTGCTAGGTCAACCTTTTGTGGAGTAGGGAAAATGGCATATCCCATGCTTCGCAAATCAGTCACCGATTGTGCATTGACTTCAAAAAAAACACAGACAATTAGAAATACGGATAAATTGAATATTATAAATTGGTTCATCGAATATTTTATCTTTTAAAATTATTGAGCCACCTCAAACACTTGTAAAGGGGCATTGTTATTAGCTACCAGAATTAAGTCCTGAGGTGCTTTCTTTAGCACACAAACAGCTCGTGCATCTCCAGGAATGTAAATTCCACTCTTCTGATACTCGACTGGACTAAACACTCCTGCACCATTTCCTGCCAAAAGCAAACCATAAGAAGCATCGTTTCTGGGTGTTTCCACTTCGGATACAAACAAATTGCCAACTGAGAGTATGTCCTTATGGCCGTCGTGATTGAAATCTCCTGATACCATACCGTTGATGTTGGATAATTGGGCAGCATCCGGCAATTCTTTCAGTTCCATGTTTCCATTGCCCTTGTTTTCGATATAAACACTGGAAAAAATAGTCGCCTTGTAGTGTACTGAAGCATCAAGTGCTGTCGGGCTATATACATCTTGCAATGTAGCTTCCGCGAAGGCTGTGTAACTCTTAAACTTAGTAGCCAACTCCGGTATTTGTTCGGAAGAACATTGGCGTCCACGTACAGGATATTGTGTTCCACCATTGTAATAACTCAAAACAATATCCAATTTGTCGTTGCTGTCATAGTCATACGCATATATATCAAATGTCTCCTTCTCAGAAGCCTGATATTTGTAGTTCAACCCTAAATTTCCAAACACCAAATCTTCATCTCCATCCATATCAAAGTCATCCGCTATCACTGAAAACCACCAACCAACGGTATTTTCCATATTGAATTTTTCTGTAACTTCTCTAAAATTCCCCTGATCGTTTTCAAAAAATGATATGGGCATCCACTCTCCCACAACCACCAAATCCATATCACCATCAGCATCAAAATCAGTGGCTACAGCAGACGTCACCATTCCTGGAGATACCAAACCCGAAGCTTTTTGTTCAGCAACATCAACAAATTTGACAACCCCATCTTGAGTTACATTTTCTAATAGATAGCTGCGCGGAGCTAATGGATATTGACTCGGTATGAGTCTTCCTCCCACAAATAAATCCTGATCACCATCCTGGTCAAAGTCAATAGGAACTACACATGATCCGCTTGTATTCATTTCAGGAAGCGCGGTGGTGGCTTTTTGGAATTCACCTTTTTCATTATTCAGGTACAATCTATCTTGAAGCATTGTGGAATTCTTTTCAAATTCATTACCCCCACTTACAACATAGAGGTCCACGTTCCCATCTCCATTGGCATCAAAAAATAATGCTCCTAAATCTTCGTGTAGATAATCTTTTTCCCATGGACCTGTGACGACACTAAACTTTCCATCCGATTGTTGACTAAAGAGCTGACCTTTGGAACCAGTAGCCCCACCTACATAAACATCCTCCAGACCATCTCCATTTATATCTCCCACAGCAAGCCCTGGCCCAAACTGAGACATTTTATGCGGCAACAGCGGTTCTTTTTCAAAATCGTTGTAATCATTTTCAAAATGTGTAAATGATAATCCATGCTCTTCTTTGACCTCTTTAAAGAATGGCGTAAGTGGCTTGCTCACAGTAGATTTAGGCAATACAGCATCCTTGTAATCAATCAGCATCACCTGATTGGTTGATACCTCAACCAACTCTTGTTGGCGACCATCAGGCCATGTGACTGTTACCTTTTCAATTGTTTCATTGGATCCAGTACCAAAATGAATAACTGGTTCGACAGAGGATTGATAACCCCGAGTAAGAGTAAGTTCCTGAAATTGAATTTGTCCCTTATGTTTCAATTGAATTTTAGCACCAAGCCCAAATGGATTTTGCTTGCCCCCTTTTAATTTGAACCTTAAAAAACTATTTTCAGAATATTCATTGGACCTATTCTCAAAAATCATGGCAATAGAATCTACATTATTAACAATAATATCAAGATCTCCATCATTGTCAAGATCACTATAAGAAGCCCCGTTTGAGAACCCTTTAAAGTCAAGCCCCCAATCAGTTGATACTTCTTCATATTTGAGTCCATTGGTGTTCTTATATGCATAGTTTGGAACTTTGGCAGAGGGTATATCGCTTTCAAGGTCTACGTAATCCTTGTATCTGGACAAAAAGGATTTTTTCGTAATCAGTTTGAAAAAATCTTTGTTGTTGATATCTCTGCGTATGCCATTGGATATAAAAACATCCTTCCAACCGTCATTGTCCATGTCCATAAACAATGTAGCCCAACTCCAGTCAGTTGAAGACATTCCTGCCATTCTTGAAACATCACTAAAAAATGGCAACCCATCTTCACGAATACCTTGGTTGAGTTGTAGGCTATTCTGCATGTATTGATAATGAAAATCCAATGACACTGCTTCCCAAAATAAAGGAGGGTTCATACTACTCATGTTGGCTTTGGAACGAAAATTATCAGCAGGGTTCATCTCTGCTTGTATTAAATCAAGTAAACCATCATTATTGAAATCGGCTACATCAACACCCATTCCATAAAAAGAAATATGCTTAGTAGTTTCTTTAATCGCTTCTCTAAAAGTTCCGTCTCCGTTATTGATGTAGAAATAATCAGGTGTAGAAAAGTCATTGGATACGTATAAATCTGACCAACCATCTTGATTGAAATCACCAACTGTTGCACTTAGAGAAAGCCCATAGGAAAGCAAACCCGATTGTTTAGTGACATCTTTGAAAAAACCCTTACCATCATTTTCAAACAAGTGGTCCGTATCC
>CAXBNB010000371.1:0-5007 GCA_963976505.1 uncultured Reichenbachiellaceae bacterium | reverse complement strand
ACCCTATACACCTGTTTGGTTCTTCCGAAAGTGCTTCCTGGGGTATTTCTGGCGAGGTATTCCAATTCTTTTTTACCTACTTTGGAAGCAGAATCGAGCAGAGTGGCTTTTGTGCTATCAATCTGTACCATAAGGTCTGCCGGCACATTCAATGCATAGCTTTTTGTTCCTTCAGGAATGGCACCTCTGATAATTTGTGGGTTTAAATTTATCAAGTCTTCTACACATAAATTTAGTTGACTTGCGAAAGTTTCTAAATGAAAATAATTGCTTACATGAATGGTATCATGCTCCTGCAAATATTGCATTTCCAATTCATGTTCTACGAAGTTGTGTTCATCCAAATGGTTTAGTGTATAAGCGATAGCCACGAACTGTGGAAGATAAGACCGGGTCTCACGAGGCAAATACCTATAAATATCCCAGAAACTTTTTTTGTATCCTGACCTACGAATTGCTCTCCTCACATTTCCTGGTCCGGTATTGTATGCAGCCAAGGCCAACTCCCAATCATCAAACATGTTGTACAATTCTCCGAGGTACTTACATGCTGCTTCAGTAGCTTTTCGAGGGTTCATGCGCTCATCGATATACCAACTTTGACTCAATCGATACATCTTACCAGTAGAAGGCATAAACTGCCACAATCCTCCTGCACCCACCCTAGATATAGCATTTGCTCTTAACCCAGATTCTACTATTGACAGGTATTTGAGCTCTTCTGGCATTCCGTTTTCAGCCAAAATCTCCTCAAAAATTGGAAAAAAGCGATCTCTTCTTTCAATTACGCCCTTGGTATATTCACGATTTCTTATAGTGAAGTAATCTATAAATGACTTGACGTTATTGTTGAAATGAAGAGGAACTTCATTTTCAATACAACTTAATCGATCTTCTATGAGATCGTAAGGTGCATCTGGGAGCAGGTCTTCAAAAACAGCTGCTTCTTGTCCAAATAATGATGAACAAGGTAAATAGGCTATTAATAAGACTACAACATTTAATTTAATCTTTAACACAAAATTTGCTTTAAGTATGTTGGACAAATTAAATTCATTGCAATTTTTAATCAAACCAATCCATCCTATTTTTAAAAAACAGTAATGAGCCCTTAACCAACTAAATCGTACTAGAGGGGTGGTGAAAAACGAACTTTAAGTGAACTACTTAAACATAGGAAAAGTGGAGGGAAGTCTTAGGACTTTTTAGGCTCCTCTTTTATTCCTTCGTTAATCTCGCTTTTGATTTCTTTGGTAGCATCCTTGAATTCCCTGATGCCTTTTCCAAGCCCTTTTGCCAATTCTGGAATTTTCTTGGCTCCAAAAAGAAGTATAATCACTAAAACAATGATCACCAATTCCCAACCTCCCGGCATTCCTATAGCTAATATTGAATCTAACATTTTAAAGTGTGTTTTGTCTAATTTGAAATTTGATACAAAGATAAAAGAATTTACACATCATTCACCCGATGTTTTATTAAACCTTTTATCAGTTTAAAGCAATATTCGTGCTTAAAACTGAAAAACTCATACACATGTCAATTATTATTTTGAAAAACAATATGAACAGTAGCCAAGTTGCATTTATACGTGAATACTTGTTGGTATAAAAAAGAGCTCAGAATACTGAAAGATTTATTGTATGTAGATGCGAACCTTATTTACTATTATTGCAACTCAAACTAGGTGAATCCGTACGTTAGTTCATGCTGAGGGGAATATTGGTTTTTATTACAAGTTTATGTTGTTGTTGTCACTGCTATGGACAACTCAAGAAGTTTTATGCTGTCAAGAATGAAACTTCTTTTGATACCATCAATTTCTCGCTAAAAGCTACATCTGGCACTTGTTACATCAAGTCTTCCTACCATTCCGATCCCATCACAATCTACGGAAATCCAGATTTTAGCGACGTTAACCCTTCTTTTTATACAGATATTAAAAACAACACCAATTTCGTAGATTTGAATTTGGAGGATTACAAGAAAAGTGGCTTAAGTCATACCATCGCATATACTGTGTTTGGTTCTGACGAAAAGGATGAAATGAATTTTTGGAAGGTGTTTCTGAATAAGCAAAAGATATACAAGCTCAATTTAAATTATGGAGTAGGTGCTGCCAATGTCGATCTGTCAGGTGTGTCAGTATCCAATTTAAAAATAGAAACCGGAAGTGCCAATGTGAATGTCAAGTACGATCTGGATAAGCCAAATAATTGCGCCATGGATACTTTTTTGGTAAAAGTTGACCTGGGCTCCATACATGCCGAAAATGTCAACTTATCTAATGCCAGGCACATCATAGCAGATGTAGGTTTTGGCAATGCGGTACTAGATTTTAATGAAAGAACACTTGAAAAATGCAACATAAGTGCCAGTGTGGGGGCAGGCAATTTAAAAGTAATCTTACCCAACAGGCAAACACCTGCTATAATCTATTTTAAAAGATCACCTCTTTGCAACATTTCAGTGAAAAAAGGCTTTGAAGAGGTGGACAAGAATATTTACGTCAATTCTGAATATAAGGCAGACGCCTCCAATCTTATGACATTCACTCTGGATGTAGCACTTGGAAATATTACTTTCGAATACAAAGACTAGTTTACATCCTTTGTCTCAAGCACTCATATAGCACTACTGCTGTAGCTACCGAAACATTTAAAGAAGCAATTTCTCCATGCAGAGGGATTTTTGCCGAAATATCTGATGCCTCGATCAATTCTTTTGAAATACCATTTTCCTCCGAGCCCATAATAATGGCAGTCGGAATATTATATTCTAAATCGAATACTACTTTGTCGGTTTTTTCAGTACATGCAATTACCTGAAAACCACTCTCTTTTAAGTATTTAAGGGTATTGAGCAAGTTTTCTTCTTTGCAGATGGAAAGATAATTCAGCGCTCCGGCAGAGGTTTTTACTGCATCACTACTGATTAAAGCACCTCCTTTTGTGGGAATCACCACAGCGTTTACCCCGGTGCATTCGGCTGTTCTACAAATAGCACCAAAATTTCTCACGTCGGTAATCCTATCCAAAATAAGAATCAACGGAGTACGTCCATTTTCATAACTAGCTGCTACTATATTATGAAGTGGGACGAAAGTAACCGGAGACACATAGGCGATAACACCTTGATGGTTTTTTCTGCTTAAACGGTTAAGTTTTTCGATGGGGACTTTCGACACACTGAGCCTATGGAGTTGGATTAGGTCATTCAATTCTGAAAACAACTCATTGTTCAGTCCTTTTTGAACAAATATCTTTTCGATTTGCTTTCCTGCTTTGATCGTCTCAATCAAAGCCCTGGTACCAAAAATCATATCATCTTCGTTCTGAGATGCTTCTTGTGGTCGATTGTATTTTACATATTTCCTTTTCTCCATATTCCTACTTCATTTAGCCAAACTTTAGATAAATCCTTATCCCGAATTAAAACGTAGTGATGCTGAACGAATAAGTTGGGAACTTTGGCGAAATTAAAGTTTTGTTTCTTCCCATTGATTGTATAAGTCCATATTTCTTTGTCATCGGAGCGTGTAACTTCTCTAGGGTTACCATATATGATGTAAATCATGCCTCTATCGGTTCTCCACCCTTCTTTATAGTTTGTAAAAAAAGAGTTGGCATGTGTGACATGAGTAAAGTATCGCTTCAGGATGGAGCGAGCCCTGTCTGGTGAAGAAACTAAAGAAGTCCAAAATCGATCAAATTCTTTTTTGGTATCGCTGGCGTATTCAATTTTTTCATATTCTTCCTTTTTGCATAGATAGAGAATGGACTTGGCCAAATCATCTATTCTTCTCAATTTAGGATAATAAGGAGACACACTTAGAAAAGAGCAGCCGGCATTGCTTGAACTATCCGTTTGGTTGAAGAAAAGAATGCGTTCCTTGTCAAGCTTAAATGAGGTCGAGACAAATGAGGAATCTATTTTAATGGTATTTGAACTGGGTTCAATATCAGATGCCATAGGAGGCATGGCTGTACCAAATTGATCATTGTACTGAAAAGTATAGGTGGTCCTTCCAAAATCTACTGTACTGCCTTGCACTAGGTAATTGTCAAAATAAGGCCAGCCATTTTTTTTCAGGGGAACTATCTCTGGCGTGGGAAATTTCAGCCCTGAGTTAATGGGAATATCATAGTAGTAGTTGATACTGTTGATCAGAAAATTTCCTACTAGCAAATCGTACCTTTCATCTACATTAAACTGGTATTTCAACAATATCAATTTTCTCGTGGAGTCTTGCTTGATCAATTCTGCATCTACAATGATGTCCCCCTTATCCTTGTACCCTTTTTGAGCCAAAATATCCACCTCAAAAAAATACTCTTGCCTTAATGGGTTTTTAAGGTTGAGCATGATATAAAGAGTGAAATCACCGTTAGTCTGAGTCAGTTTGTGTTTGATACCAACAGGAGAATAAGGGTCGTATAGGTACTTAAAATCTTGCTTGGTCAGATCGACTGCC
The DNA here is from genome assembly GCA_963976505.1 of uncultured Reichenbachiellaceae bacterium. Lineage (GTDB taxonomy): Bacteria > Bacteroidota > Bacteroidia > Cytophagales > Cyclobacteriaceae > CAXBNB01. The sequence continues at coordinate 533 of CAXBNB010000371.1, read as the reverse complement.
TGTACCCCCAGGTATGAAAATAAAAAAATAGACATCAGTAACGATTTCTTTATTGCAGGTTGCAATAGTTTGGGAGAAAAGTTTTTTTCAAGAGATGAAACAGGAGGCCAAACAGACTTTTTTAATATATATAAAAGCTTAGCTATGCTCAGTCTTATTTCACGTCTCATAAATGGGTAGTTGTGCGTTTAGGTTTGAAAATGCAAATTCTTCACTAATATAGTTTTTAATGCGCTTTTTAAGTGCAGGAAAACGTTAATTTTGCGACAATGAGTACATATACTACTGAAATAGCATCGGATAAGATACTGTCCGACAATCCAATTCACCAAAGGTTGTTGAAAGCCTATTATGAAGCAGAGCCGTATATAAAAGGAAATGTTCTAGAGCCCGGCTGTGGCGAAGGACGTGGAATAGACTTGTTGGCAGCAAAAGCAGAGCGATATACTGCGCTGGACAAAATACCTGAAGTGATAGATGTTTTAAAGTTGCAGTTTCCTGCTGTGGACTTCAATCAGATGCACTTTCCTCCA